>NZ_PUIA01000037.1:300000-466199 GCF_002967715.1 Blastopirellula marina | reverse complement strand
GCTTTGGCGGCGGAGAAATGATGGGTGGGGGAATGGGTGCCCCCAGCATGGGCGGTTTTGAAATGGTGGCCCCCGCTGCCCAAGATGGGATCAATGCCTACCGGGCCGCCCCGGCAGAAAACGGCCACATGCTAGTGATCTGGACCGGTCCCGATGCCGAGGCCAGCCAGAAGGTCGCAGCCCATCTTCACGAAGAGACCAAGTTGCAGTTTGTCGAAACGCCGCTGCAAGACGTGGTTGAGTATTTACAGAACCTGCACGATATACCCATTCTGGTCAACCGAGCCGAGCTGGACAGCAGTGGAATTGATCCCGAATTAACGATCACGGTGAACATCGAGTCCCTCTCGCTGCCGGTCGCACTCGACCAGATGACCAGGCAGCACAACCTGGGGTGGTACATCGCCGGGGGTGCCCTGGTGATTACTTCGTACGACGAAGCCAACCTGCGGCTGTCGAACCGGATTTACAAGCTGAATCAACTCGATGCCGTCGGTGCCGCGAAAGTGATCACCAAAGTGATCTCCCCTGAATCGTGGAGCGAACAAGGCGGCAAGGCCAACCTGGCCGTCATCCGCGATCGCAACCTGCTGGTGATTCGCCAAAACCGCGAAGGGCACGAAGCCATCGAGTCGCTGCTGACGCAATTGGAACAGCTGAAGTAGGCCGTGGGACCAGCGGTCAATCGACATCCGCGTTAACGCGGCGGATTCCCAGTTCGATGAAGATCGAGCGGCCCAAAAACACCATGCTCATCAGCCAGATGTAGGCGATGAAGCCTTCGTCGCTCATCGCGCCCCAGGTGTTCATGCCATAACCAAACAGAAGCCCCGACGAGAAGACCACCAAGGTAATCATGTGCCGCAGGTTCTTCTCGCTGCGGGTTGCTTGGGAGGAATAGGCCACCCTGCCGCTATAGTAAGCGCGGCAGGCAAGCACTAGCCCACCTACCAGTGCGGCACCAAGCGGCAAGACGTAAAGCCACATAAGGAACTCCTTCTGGGGAAAACGAGCATCTTTGGCGATTGTAAAACACCCCGCAGGTCCGTGCCATCCAACGATTTCTGAGAGCTGGCTGACTAGTTTTCGCTTGTCTCACGCGACTCTTTCCGTGGACAATTACGAGACTGCTACCCCCTCCTCGAAGGTTCGTTCTATGGAATCGTCGTCGCGTTTTCCCTGGTGGGTTTTGATCACCGCCCAGGGCCTGTGTGCCGTTGGACTGTTGGCAGGCATCGTGGCCCTGGTCTCTCCCTTCTGGTTTCCGGCCGGCGTGATTGGATTTTTCGACGGCTATGAAAGGGAGACCGATGTCCTGGGGATCGTCTGGTTGGCAGGCAGCCTGGGCAGCATGTTCATCGGCGTGCTATTGATCGGAGCATCCGCCCTGGGTGCCATCTGGACTGGCATTGCCGTTGGCATCGGGGGACTCGCCATGCGGAAGATACCCGTGAACTCGACCGACGAAGAAACGGATCTCGAAAAGCGTGCCAGCGACTAGGAGCGTGATTTTATACATCAAAACTTGGGCACTTCCCCACCGGCAATACTTCCCATCGCGCCCCACACGCCGTAAGGACTTGCCTGCAGCGAGGTCGCCGGCAGCGAGGCCAGGCTCAAGTCGCCGGTGTCGATGTCATCGGGAATGAACTGCACCGAACCATCGGCGAAGACCACCTGGACTCCACTGCTATGAAAACTCGAAAGACTATAGATGCCGTCCACTGCTTCGGTTCCATTCAAACCGCAGTTCGCGCGATTGGGTGGCAAAATGGTATTGAACATCGCCGGGCCTGCCGCGCCATCGGCCCAGCTATAACCGCGTGTGTGCGTTGTTCGCTCAGAGAATTCGATCTCACTCGCGACAACCCCACATAGCTCTGGATTGGCCAGTTGCTGGGGCGTTTGGGCACTCACCGGCATGCCAATGGATGCCTCCCCCAGCATCACCGTGTTCGAGGTGCCATCCTTCACGTCACGTAGGCGAATCCGACGCCCAGGCGAAAACACGCCGCGCTGCGTCTGGCCGGGGTAGTAAACGCTGGTCGTATCCCCAACGCAGAAGAGATAGCTGGTCGGCCCCAGCGGCAGGTCGGGGTCGGCGGGATCGGATGGACAATTGAGACCATCAAGCTGCGTCTTCCATGGCTCGTACGTATCGACCCACGGATCAGGCCCCAGCGCGGGATAGGTTTGACCACCAGCGGCCAGCGGAGCCATGATCGTGTCATACAGCGCGCTATGTTCGAGGTACGGCAATAGCGTAATCAAGCCACTGCGGCGGTTGCTGCTTTCGGTGATGCCGGTTGGCTCGGCGCTGTCGGCGCTGGTGCAGCTGGGTAGCGTCTCGAACGTCTCGTGATAGTTATGCAGGCCCAGGCCGATCTGCTTCAACTGATTGCTGCACTGCACCCGCCGGGCTGCTTCGCGCGAGGTCCGCGTGGCTGGCAGCAGCAAGGCGATCAGCAGCCCGATGATACCAATCACGACGAACAACTCGACTAGCGTGAACCCCCTTCGCGTGGCTTTCGAAGTCTTGCATTTCATGGCAAGGGCCTTTCGTGTTAGTAATCGTCGTTGTTGACTAGTTCGCCACCGTTGATCGTCCCCAGTGCTCCCCACACCCCAAACGGGCTGGCGAGCTCTTTCCCGGCGTAATCGTCCGCCTTTGGTGGTGCCGCCGACGTGTTGCCGCAGTCGATTTTATCGGTGATGAAGCGAGCACTCCCATCGCACATCCCGACTTGCACACCACCGGGATGATAACTACCGGCCGAGTAAATCCCATCGACCGCCCCACTGCCGCCGACCGCACAGCTGGGGCCATTGGGGGACAGTATCGTATTGACCAGGCCTGGTCCGGCGGCCCCGTCGGCCCAGTTGTAGCCGCGGCCATATTTGTGCAGCGCCACTTCACTGCGATAGGTCAACTGGTTGCTGTTAACCATTCGCAGGGCGATCGCCGGATCGTTGAGCACGTTCGGGGGAAGATCGATCGCATACTGCCCCGGCACATCGCGATCGCGAATGGTCCCCATCTCGGCAAGCGCAATGCTGTTGGCCGTTCCGTCGGTGAAGTCCCTGAACGTCGACGTCAAACCAGGAGCGAACGCCCCACGTAGCTGCGGCAGCTGATGAATATCGACCGCGACATCCCCGATGCAAAACGCATAGTTGGTGGCCTGAAAGTCAGGCGTATCCGCCAGGGAAGCAGGGCACTGCAAACAATAGACTCGTGTTTGCCACGGCTTGTAGTTGCGATCCCACGGGACCGGTCCCCCTGGCGGAATGCCTGTGGATGGATCTCCCTGCATGATCTCATCGTACAGGTGCGGATACTCCATCATCGGCAGCAGATCGACCATGCCACTGCGGCGTCCTTCGTTCCCTCCGGTACCGGTGCCAGACATGGCCGAAGGAAAGTGCCCGAAGGTGTCGTGATAATTGTGCATCGCCAGGATCAACTGTTTGAGGTTATTCTGGCACTGTATTCGCCGAGCGGGACGATGCCCGTCATATATCGCTGGCGCAAGAATAAACAGGCTCGCCGAGATGATGAACATCACCACCAGCAGTTCTTTGATTGTGAACGCATAACGCATGAATCAGGAACCTCGCTTAATGCAAATCCTCGAAGATCTCCTCTCCACCGTTGATCGAGCCGAGGGCACCCCAGATGCCGAAAGGGCTGGCGAGCTTTTGATCGGCGTAGTCTTGGGCCGTGGGTGGCGTGGCAGTCGAGTCGCCGCAGTCGACATCGCTGGTGATCCGCATGACGCTACCGTCGCAGAATGCCACGTTCAAGCCAGCGGGGTGATAACTTCCGGCAGAGTAAATCCCGTCGACCGCTTCCTTCCCACCGACCGCGCAGCTGGGGCTGTTCGGTGGCAGGATCGTGTTGACCAAGCCTGGGCCGGCAGCACCATCGGCCCAGTGATAGCCGCGGCCACGTTGACTAAGCGCCGTATCACTGCGATAGTCGCGTTGGTTGCTGTGCAGCGTACGCAGGGCAATCGCCGGATCGGTCAAGATGTTGTCCGGCAGGTCGACCACGTATTGCCCCGGCACGGCCCTCTGCTGGGCCGTACCGATCTCGGCAAACGCGATCGTGTTGGACAGCCCGTCGGTGATTTCTTTGAACCGACCATTCAGCCCCGGGGCGAACGCGCCGCGCAGCTTGGGCAACTGATGGATATCCGCCGCGACATCCCCAATGCAAAACGCGTAGTTGGTTGGCTGGAAACCGTTGTGGGGATAGTCGGCCGTCGGGCACTCCAACAACTCCTGACGGACTTGCCACGGCGGGTAGGTCTTGTCCCACGGTACGACTCCGCCTGGGGAAATGCCGCCGGTGACATTTCCGCGCTGGATTACTTCGTACAACGCCGATTGTTCGTTCATCGGCAGCAGATCGACCAGCCCACTAAGCCGCCCCTGGTTGGCAACTCCGACTGTGCCCCCCATCGCCGAGGGCAACTGGCCGAACATATCGTGAAAGTTATGCACCGCGAGGATCAACCCTTTAAGATGCCCCATGCACTGCATTCGCCGAGCATCCTCGCGAGCGCGTTGTACAGCCGGAAGGAGTATCGCCAGCACGGCCGCGATGATCGCGATCACGACCAGCAGGATTCGTAGCGAGTAGCCGCGGCGAATTGCTCGCGCAGCGCGGCTATTTCCAGAGATCGTCACGGTCGACCTCCTCTCCCCCGTTAATCGTCCCGAACGCACCCCACACACCGTATGGGCTGGCCAATGCATCGGTGGCATAGTTTTCAATCGTCGGTGGTGCTTGGGCTGTGTCCCCGACGTCGACTTCTTCGGAAACGAACTGCACCGATCCATCGGTAAACGCGACGATACATCCGCCTGGGTGATGCCCTCCGGCCGAGTACACGCCGTCGACCGCTTCCAGACCACCGACGGCACAGCTGGGGCTATTGGGGGGCAGAATCGTGTTGAACAGCCCAGGCCCGGCACCCCCGTCAACCCAGTTGTAACCGCGGCCAAATTCGTGCAGGCCGACCTTGCCTGAGTAGTACTTCTTTCCACTGTCGACCGTTCGCCAGCAGATGCCTGGGTCGTCCAGTATGGTGGCTGGCAGGTTTGTTGCGTACTGCCCTTGCACCTGGCGACCGTAGGCGGTGCCGATCTCGGCCATGGCGATCGTATAGGAAGTGCCATCCGTGATGTCACTCAACTTGACGTACAACCCCGGGGCGAACGCGCCGCGTGGCTTGCTGAGCTGATGAATATCGCGGGTCACATCTCCCACGCAAAACGCATAGTTGGTCCCCTGGTAGTCCTTCCCTTCGTAGTAGGCGGAAGGACATACGAAAACCTCGATATGCTGTTGCCACGGCGGGAATGTCGTATCCCACGGTGCCGGTCCGCCGGGTGGTGCTCCGTACGAACCGGAATAAATCTGATCGTAGAAGGGCGAACTCTCCAGAAAGGGGAGCAGCGGCACCAACGCATTCAAACGATTCTCGTTCCCACCCAACCCAGTGCCCCCCATGGCCGTGGGAAAGCGGCCATACGTATCGTGGTAGTTGTGCAGCGCGAGGACGAGTTGCTTCATATTGTTGGTGCACTGCATCCGCCGAGCCGCCTCACGGCCACCGCCCCGGCGACCCAACGGAAGGACGCAAAGACAAAGAAACAACGCGATGATAAACGTGACGACGAATAGCTCCTTCAGCGTGAAGCCGCGGCGGTTCGATCGTGCTGGGTCGTTGCGATTAATAGTCACCGATTGGCTCCTCTCCGGCGATGGTCCCCAATGCTCCCCACACACCGTACGGACTGGCGAACGTTTGTTCGGCGTAGTCTTCGTGGGTTGGTGGTGCTGCCGCCGAATTACCGGCGTCGATCTCTTCCGAAATGAAACGTACGCTTCCATCACACAAGGCAACATTGCACCCGCCGGGGTGCTGACTTCCGGCCGAGTATACCCCGTCGACCGCTTCCAGCCCGCCGACTGCGCAGCTGGGGCTATTGGGGGGCAAGATCGTATTGACCAGGCCTGGCCCGGCACCACCGTCGGCCCAGTTGTAACCGCGCCCCCGATCGTGCAGCCGGACGTTTTTCAAGTAATACTTTTTCCCACGGTCGACCGTCCGCCAGCAGATGCCGGGATCGGCGAGAATGGTTTCGGGTAGATTGACCGCGTATTGACCTTGCACCTGGCGTCGGTAGTCCGTACCAATTTCGGCCATGGCGATCGTGTTCGCGTTTCCGTCTGTAAAGTCGGCAAAGGTTGTCAACAGACCAGGAGCGAACGCGCCTCGTGGTTTCGGCAACTGATGAAGATCACGTGTGACGTCCCCAACACTAAACGCATAATTTGCTGGCTTGTAGTCCCTCGCTTCGTATACAGCAGAAGGACATCGGTAGGCAGCCGCATCATACTGCCACGGCGGGTACGTCTTATCCCACGGTGCCGGACCGCCTGGAGGTGTTCCGAATGAGCCAGCTTGGATCTGATCGGTTATCGAATTGCTCTCTATGAACGGGATGAACGCGACCAAAGCGTTCAACCGGTTCTCGTTGCCGCCAACGCCAGTACCGCCCATCGCTGCAGGGAACACATCAAAGGTGTCGTGATAGTTGTGCATCGCGAGTGTGATCTGCTTGAAGTTATTGGAACACTGCAACCGCCGGGAAGCTTCGCGAGCGCGTTGTAAGAGCGGAAGGAGAAAAGCCAGCACGGCCGCGATGATCGCGATCACCACCAGCAGGATTCTTAGCGAGTAGCCGCGGCGTCGCTTGGTTTGGTCGCGCATGACTAGGCCTCTTGCAGTTGCATGTCGTGGGGTTGCTTCTTGCGTTCCGCTTTCCGCCGCTTTCGCCAGCGGTCTAGTTCGTAGGCGGCCATCGGCACGATCCAGCTAAGCCAGGCATTGGCTTGATACGCGGCGAAGCTTTCCATATCGGTGACGATCAAGATGCCAGCCACAATGCGAAAGAGCAGGGGAGCGACCAGCAGCAGAAAGCAATGGGTCGCCCAGCGCTGATGGACGGGGAAGTTCCGCTGCATCGCGTACCTGGCCGCAACGCTGACCGTTACCGCGGTGGCAATCGCTTGCAGGCCGAAACCGACGCCGGCGATAGGCCCACTGAAGGCCCAGAACGCCATGATGAAGCCACTGGGGGCGACCAGCCCCAGCACGAGAAAGAGCTGAGCCTTACCCAGACGCCGGTGCCAGGTGCCGTGCGATTTGCGTTTACCGCTGACCATCAAGTAAGCGGCCAGCAGGATGGCGATTGGCGAGGTGATGATGTGCACGAAGAACGCCGGCGGGTAGATGCCGCGGAACGACTCTTCCCGCCCTATCAGAAAGACCGCGTCGAAGTTCGGCGGGAAATAGTTCACGTACTCGGCGACGATCGAAACGAGCACCTTGCCCAGCAGCAGCACGACGGTAGCCGCCGCGAGCGCTTTGAGTGTTCGAGTACGTGCTGACGAGCCGTGCGCCTTCACGATTCCAGCGGCAGGGTGCCGCCCTCCTGACGAGGTTATCCGATAAGCTTTAAGACGAGCGTGGCCACGCGAGTGGTATGCGTGGCCCACCCCTGGAGGATAACCGAAGTCGCCGTGGGAGTCGATCAGAATGTCGGCGTTAGTCGGCCGGTACTCCCAGTAGGGCTTTGGCGATAACATTCGCCGCGCCTTCCCCTTCGGGCACCTCTTGCAGGTTCGCCAGCACGATCAGGGTGAGCCCTGCTTGGGGATCGTGCCCCATGAACGACTGGTAGCCTGGTAGCGAACCATCGTGACCCAGCATCGGTCCCAGCTTCGCAATACCCAGGCCGTAACCGGTCGCATTGGGTGCGGCAGGGTTATTCGAGCGAATGCTTGCCAGACGTTTGGCTTGCATCTTGTCATCCAGTAGGCCACCGGTGACCAGGGCTTCGACATAGGCGGCCAGATCGGTGGCAGTCGAGATCGCCCCGCCAGCTGCCCAGGCCCAGGAAGGATTCGTGTTGGTGACATCGGTCGGCGGCAGCTTGCCAGCGAGTGCTTTCTGTTGGTCTTCCGGCGATAGCTCGGGGTTCTCGTTGGTGCCGAACAGATAGCCACGGGCAAACGGATCGGGCAGCTTGTTGTCGTCTTCGGCCGGCATAAGCGAACGGGTCATGTTCAGCGGCTGGAAGATTCGCTCTTGGAACGCTTCTTCGAGCGACTTGCCGGTGAGCCGCTCGATCAGCACGCCGAGCATCACGTAGTTGGTGTTCGAATAGAAGTACTCAGAGCCTGGCTTGAACATGGCAGGCTGCTCGGTGCCGAGCTTGATCAGCTGCTCGGGCGTGAAGATTTTATCGGGCTGCTGGTCGAGCGTGCGATTGAACGACTTCAGTTCGCTGTAGGTGTTGATGCCGCTCCGCATCTCGAGCAGGTCGGCGATGGTGATCTGGTCGCCTTGCGGGACATCCTGAAAGAACTGCGAGACCTTGTCGTCGAGCTTCAGTTTGCCTTCTTGCACAAGCTGAAGAATGACGGTGCCGGTCATTGTCTTGGTGTTCGAGCCGACACGAAACGCCATATCGGTCTGCATCGGCTGCTTCGTCTGCAGGTCGGCCACCCCAAACGCGGCCAGCCACTGGTTGTCTCCCTGCCGCATGAGGACCACGGCACCGGGGATGGCATTGTCTTTGAGCAGCTGCTGGACTTGATCGGACAGGGCAGCCTGATTGGCTGGCCACTGGGCCAGGCAAGGAGAAACCAACGTAGCGTTGAACAGCGCAAGCAAACTACCAGCCAAGATCCAAAGACGTTGCATATCGATCCCCAAAAGCGAAAAAGCCCCAGTGCATCGTGAACTATAGCTTACGATGCGCAGGGGCTGAAAGTCTCGGCAACGATTATTAGTGCCCGGCCAGTTGGTTGGCGGCGTCGGGCTTATCGTGGACGGCGAAGCGGTCGATCATCAGGGCGCTGGCTTCGTTCAGGCCGATCAGTTCGACTTCGATCTCTTTCTGGCGGTACTTCACGATCACCTTGTCGAGCGCACCGACCGCGGTGATATCCCAGAAGTGGGCGGCGCTGACGTCGATGTGGACCTTGTCGAGCTTCTCCTGGTAGTCGAACGAATTGACGAAGCGATCGGCCGAGGCGAAGAAGATCTGTCCTTTCACGCAGTACGTTCTACCGGTTTGGCATTCGCTCAGTTCCCCTTCGACGTCGAGAATCTGACCTACCTTGTGGGCGAAGAAGAAGCCGGACATCAGCACGCCAACCAGCACCCCTTGGGCCAGGTCATGCGTGGCAACCACCACGACCACCGTGCTGACCATAACGGCGCTGGAGCTTTTGGGATGCAGGACCAGGTTCTTCAGCGATTCCCATTTGAACGTACCGATCGAAACCATGATCATCACCGAGACAAGCGCGGCCATCGGAATCATCGAGACGTACTCCCCCAGGAAGACAATCAGGATCAACAGAAAGACGCCGGCACAGAGGGTCGACAGACGGCCACGCCCGCCCGACTTTACGTTGATGACCGATTGCCCGATCATCGCACAGCCGGCCATGCCACCCAGGAAGCCAGCGACGATGTTGGCGCACCCTTGGCCGACGCATTCCTGGTTCTTGTCGCTGTGAGTGTCGGTCATCTCGTCGACGATCGACGCGGTCATCAGCGATTCCAGAAGACCCACCACGGCCAAGGTTACCGACACAGGGAAGATGATCTGCAGCGTTTCCAACGTCCACGGAATTTCCGGCAAGAGGAACACCGGCAGGCTATCGGGCAATTGCCCCATGTCCCCCACGGTGCGGATTTGGAAGCCGCACGTGATCGAGACCACCGTCAGCACGCAGATCGCGATCAGCGGCGAAGGGACGGCTTTGGTCAGGTAGGGGAACAAGTAGATGATCGCCAGCCCGGCGGCCACCATCGGGTAGACCATCCACGGTACCCCGATCAGTTCCGGCAGTTGGGCCATGAAGATCAGGATGGCCAGGGCATTCACAAACCCGGTGATCACCGACTTGGAAACAAATCGCATCAAGACACCCAGCTTGAAGTAGCCAGCGGCGATCTGCAGGATGCCGGTCAGAATGGTCGCGGCGAGCAGATACTGCAGGCCGTGCTCTTTCACCAGCGTGACCATGACCAGGGCCATCGCCCCGGTCGCGGCCGAGATCATCCCCGGCCGACCGCCGACAAACGCACTGACCGCGGCGATACAAAACGAAGCGTACAGACCGACCTTCGGGTCGACCCCGGCGATAATCGAAAACGCGATCGCTTCGGGAATCAGAGCCAAGGCCACGACCAGCCCTGCTAGTAGATCTTTGGGAATGTTTCCAAACCATTGTTGACGCAGAGGTTCAGGCTTTTGCATCTCGTTGTGTTTCCAGACGTTTGTTTTGGTAGGGATCGGGGGAAGGCGTTTCCGCCAGATCCGGTAGGGATAGAAGGGCAACAGCGCGGTGTGATTCAGCGACGGAGAGAGAGTTTTGCCGGCGTGATGCGAAAATCATCCACATTCAGGGCATGTCAGGGAGGGCAAACTTCACGCTGAGAGAGAATAGCTACACCGGTTTAACTGCCTTTATCGAGCCTATTAGCAACATGTACGGAAACCATGTTACCACAAGCACTTTTCAGGCGTAAGTTCAAATCTGCGAAAAGCTCGTATTGCCGCGGCGTTGTGTAGCAAAGGACACATTTCATGCCATAAGAAACACTTTAAAAAGGGATATAAACACGCTAGACTTTAGCCTCCTCTTTTCATCCCATGTTCTTTTTCCCTGAGAACCCCCATGAAGAATGTGAATCGCGGTTTCACGCTCGTGGAGCTCTTGGTCGTCATTGCAATTATTGGCGTCCTGATTGCCCTCCTTTTGCCGGCCGTTCAGCAAGCGCGCGAAGCGGCTCGGCGTATGACGTGCAGCAACCACCTGAAACAGCTTGGCCTGGCCCTGCACAACTACCACGATACGTTCCAGTCGCTGCCCCCAGGCGGGCTGTGGGCCCATGATATGCCGTGGGCTTCGCCGGCACCTCCTTCGCCGAACCCGTCTCGCGGTGGTGTGTTTACGTGTTTGTTGCCGTTCATCGAACAATCGGCACTGCACGATCAGATCGACTTCACCAGCGGCTCGCACGTTCACGATCAGTGGGCCGATAGCCCTGCAAACACCATCCGTGTCCGCGAGGTGATCATCGAAGCGTACCAATGCCCCAGCGACACGCACGGCGGCAAGATCCCCGGCACAAACAACGCCGCCCATAACTACTCGGCCAACTACGGCCCTTCCGGCGTTGGCAGCACCGGCAATCCGAGTTGCTCGTGTGCCCAGGGTGCCGTCTTCAATGGGTTCAAGATCGACAACTCGCATAATCAAGACAATCCAGCCGGCCCGTTCACTCGGGGTGGCAATCGATACTGCGGCAAGTTCAGCGAAACGACCGACGGGCTCTCGAACACGATCTACTTTGGCGAAGTTCGTTCGGACTGCTCGACGCATGCTCGCAATGGCTGGGCGAACTCGAATAACGGTAGCGGCCTGGTGAATACGTTGATTCCGATCAACACCGACACCTGCCACGATCCGGCCGATGCCCCCGGCGGCGACACGTGCTATGCGAAGTGCAATTGGAATCTCGAGTTCGGATTTCGTTCGCTGCACCCTGGCGGTGCCCAGTTCGTGCATGGGGACGGTTCGGTGGCCTTTCGCGCTGAAACGATCGACCACGACGCCTACCAGCGTCTCGGTCAGCGCGACGACGGCCAGCCCATCAACTTGAACTAACCCACCTCATAGCTCCTGCCGTTCGGTTAAAGAATCATGCACAAGCGAACTAATGCGCTGATGTTGTCGATCACTATTTGCCTGGGCATTTTGCTGGGATGCTCAGGCAGTGGAATGCTGCCGGTCGAAGGAACGGTAACGCTTGATGGCAAGCCGCTGGATGGGGCCGCGATCAGCTTCGTTCCGGCCGAAGGGGGTCGTCCCTGCTCGGGGCAAACCGACGCCCAGGGTCACTTCACGCTGGCTTCGTACGTTGCTGGCGACGGTGTTCCTCCGGGCGAATACAAGGTGACCGTCGTCAAGCTCGATGCCCGTCGTAAAGCCGAAGCCGCCCCGGTTGAAGAAGGCACGGACGGAGGAGAAGAGCAGGTGATGGGCAACATCGAACAGGCCGTCAAGTTTCTGACGCCGATGAAGTATTCGTCCCCGGCAACCACCGACTTGAAAGTGGAAGTGACCGCGAACATGGAGCCGGTACAGATCGACCTGAAATCGGGGCGTTAGCGATACGAACTGACGGTCGTTGCCTGACCGACAGCGACGCGTTCGCCTGAGCGAACGTAACCCCAGTGCCCTGCGCCATCGGACTCGAACTGGACGAACATATTTTCCAGGCGGTGCGATCGAATCAAGATCGAGCGACTATCTTCCGAGAGCTCGACCTGGCTCTCTCCCTGATCGCGACGATCCAGCAACTGCACGATTTCAGGATCTTCCAGCAGCTCGGCACTATCAGGCACGATCGAGAACATGCAATCCCCTTCAATGTCACCCGGCGGAATCGCGCAGAGAATGAAGCCGATATGCTGAGTGCCGTCGAGAGTCTGTAGGACGATGGCTTTCATGGAAGAGATTCGCTGACTTAGAAAACAGCATGTTGGAAGTTCACATCATTATACTCCAACCTTCACAAAACTCTGCTGATTTCCCGAGCTAATCGAGAAAGATCTTTCCCTGTTCTATGTGTTAATTTTTCGTGAAGAGAAGCACGTCTGAGAATCTGTACGCTTCGCGTTGACGTACGAAGGTTGTTACTCAATTCCGATGCAGTAAAGGAATTTGCCGCTACGAATTAGGATCCGATTGCCGTCGATCGCGGGACTGGCGTCGAAGCGGGTTCCATCGGAAAGCTCGTTGCGGGCCAGTTGTTCGAACTCCGTTTTCGCGGCAACGACCAACGTGGTACCGTTGCGAGCGATGTAGTAGATCCGCCCCTCAGCCATCACGGGCGAAGCGTAGACCTGATCGAACCGGCCGAGCCGTTCCTGGTAAACCACCTCGCCTGTCTTTGCATCGGCACAGTAAGCAATACTGCCGTTGTAATCGATGTAGTAGAGATGCCCCTCGTGATAGATCGGCGACGGAACGTTGGTGCCTGCTTTGCTGGTCCACAATCGATGCGTATCGGTAACGTCGCCGCTCCCCCCGGCGCGAACCGCAAGCGCAGCCGTACCAGAACGACCACCCACGAAATAGACAACCCCATCGGCCGCGACGCCAGTGGGCACCATGTACCAGCTGATATCGGTCTTACACGTCCATAACGGATCGCCGGTGGCGGGATCAAATGCCATGATGTCGCCGTGCCGCGCGACGACCAATTCCTTCCGGCCTGAATCAGCGGTAACCAGGATGGGCGTGTTCCACGCTTCTCGAATTCCACCAGCTTGCCAGCGCTGTTCGCCTGTTTCCCGGTCGAGTGCGACGAGTGACTCACTTTCGATACTGGCGTTGATAATGACCAGGTTTTCGTACAGCAGCGGAGATGCGGCGGTTCCCCAGCCGTTGGTCTTGCTGCCCACATCCGCTTGCCATTTTTCGTTTCCCTGGTGATCGTAAGCGATCACGCCTGACTTACCGAGAAACGCCACCACGCCGCTGCTATCCGCGACACACGTATTGGCGGCGTAGCCGTGATCGCGAATGTTCTCTTCCTCGGGAAGCTTGGCCGCCACGGTTTTGTTCCAAACAATCTTGCCGGAACGGCGATCCAACGCCAGCACATGTCGCTGCAAGTTATCCAGGCTTCCTTTCGATTCACCGGGAACCAGGTAGCCGGTGTAGCTGGTCAGGTAGATATGGTCGCCGTAGGTGACGGGACTGGATGCTCCCGAGCCTGGAAGTTCTGTTTTCCAAACAATGTTCTCCGCTTCGCTCCAGGTCAGCGGCAAACCAACGGCTGGCGAGGTCCCCATGCCGTTCGGCCCACGGAAACGGGGCCAGGCACCCTCCGACGAGGCGACGTTCTCTACCGCAGCAAGGGACGACGGTTCCTGCGGCGACTGAGCATCGCAAGAGGTCCCGATCAGAAGAAGCGAAGTCGCAAGAGACAATGCTCGAAACGGAAGGGCAAAGAGACGGTGCATAGCTCACCTCGGGGATGGGGAAGCAGTCAGGTGGAGAAGCATAGTACGGACGGAGATACTCAACGTAACGGATTGCAAACTCCTTCGCTACAAATCCGTAGTGGATTACGCTCGCACACTCAGATGGAAGGCATTGCCCTTTCCGCGACACAACAACACTGGCAAGCGATTTCCTGCTTTTCATATAATCAAGCCAACGGAACGCATTGGCCTTACGAGCAAACATGACATTCGACCACTCACCGATCCGCGAAAGACTTCACGCGCATGTCGATCGGCTGTCAGGCCAGATTGGCCCTCGTATTCTGGCCAGGCCTGAGTCGATTTCGGCGACGATCGGCTATCTGACCAGCCAGTGGAATGAGATGGGCTACGAGGTTCGTGAAGAGACTTACGCGTCCTCGGACGGACCGGCTACGAACCTGGTGGTGGAGATCCCCGGCACGTCGGCCAACGAGGTGATTGTCTTGGGAGCTCATTACGATACCGTTGCCACCACGCCGGGGGCCGACGACAACGCTTCGGCTGTGGCCGTATTGCTGGAGGTCGGTCGGCTGCTGAAGGAAGTGACGCCACGCAGAACCATTCGCTTTGTCGCGTTTGCTTGTGAAGAATCCCCCTACATGAGCCTAGGCTCGATGGGGAGTCAGCATCATGCCCAACAGGCCCGTCAGCGGGGCGAGAAGATCGCGATGCTGTGCCTGGAGATGGTGGGCTACTTTCGCGACGATCCTGGCTCGCAGTCGGTACCTAGTTCGATACCTAAGTTTCTGCACTGGCTGTTTCCCAAGCGGGGCAACTTCCTGGCGGCCATCGGCAACTTAAGTTCGTGGCAACTCTCGTGGGCGTTTCGGCGCGGGTTCAAGAAGGCTTCTCGCTTGAAACTGTTTTCGATCTGCTTGCCAGAGAAGATCGAAGAGATTCGCCGGAGCGATAACAGTTCGTTCTGGGATGCCGGTTATCCGGCGCTCATGCTGACCGACACCAGCTTTCTGCGAAACGCGAATTATCATCAGCCGAGCGATACGCCAGACACGCTGGACTACGACGCGATGAGCGAGGTCACGCGAGGGGTTGCCAGCGCCGTAAAGAAACTGGCCGGTTAGCCGATTCGACGCGCAACATCTTCTACGGTGGCCACCCACTTCTCGAAGTTTTCGGATTGTTGCCACTGCTGTTTGAGCTGGCAATCATCCGCTTGGATCCGGGCGAGCGTCTGCATCGCCAACGGAACGAGGTGATCGGTATCGAGATGGTTATGGTGGTCTGTCCAGTGCTTGAGCTGGTCGAGCGAGGCCTCGTGCAGACCTGGTCTTCCACGCAAACGAGCCAGCGTTTCACAAGCCGCCAACGCCGCACTGGCGGTGGCCGTATCGATGCTGTCCGCAGACTGGTTCACCTTATCGAGCGCTAACTCGATGGACGAAAGATCGTCGCGCACGAGCAGGCTATCCAGCCAATCGCAAGCGGCGTCGTTGTCGAAGATTTCGTGCCCCCAAGCACCCATGCAAGCAGAATCCCCATTCGTAAACTGGACCTTCCCCACAAAATACGATCTCTCGTGGCATCACACAATAGCTAAAGGAGTTCCGAAGAAAATAATTACAATTCCCGAAGACTTTGGAAATACTTTATGCTGGAGTACACCTGCAAGGAGGGGACCTGAAGGGGGAGGGGCACATAACCAACTATCGCCCCTCAGCAGGGAGGTGCCAGTCAGCACCATCGGCCATGATGCTGTTGTTGATCTCCAGCAACTTCCCCTTCAGCCTGGCCAGCAACTCGGGCTTTTCCTTCGCCAGATCATGCTTCTGCTGCGGATCGTCTACCAGATCAAACAACTGATAGTTGGTATAGGTTCCGGTCTTGATCAGGGGAATCCATTTTTCCTGGAACATATTGTCGGTACTCATCTCGTAGTCGCGCTCAGCTACCAAACTGAATCGCCCGTCGCGCATGGCGACAATTGGCTTCGACCGTTGCAGATGCCAGAACATCGGTTGATGCCGGATAAACTTGTCCGTAGCTGGGGTAAGCAGCGGTGTCAGGTTGCTTCCATCCAGGTGCCGCTCTGGCGGAGGCTCGATCCCCAAAAGGCCGCACACGGTGGGAAAGATATCGACGATCCCGGCCGGCGTTTCGGCGGTGATGACCTGGCCTGCCTCGATGGTACCGGGCCAGTAGAAGATACCAGGAACGCGAATTCCCCCTTCCCAGTTGACCCCTTTCTTACCACGCAAGCCGCCGGTGCGATCGTCGCGATAGCTGCCGTTGTCGGAAGCGTAAACGATGAGTGTGTTCTCAGGCTTATCAATCTTGTGCAGCTTGGCTACCAGACGCTCGATCGCCAGGTTCGTGTTGTCGATCGTGCCGGAATAGATTGCGGCGTTGTCTTTCGTTTTACCGTACTTCGCAACGATATCATCTGGGGCGGCAATCGGGGCGTGGGGTTCATGGAACCACACGTTTAGAAAGAATGGCTTCTTGGCGTCGCGGTGGTGATCGAGCCAGTCGATCGCTTCGTCGACGACCAACTGACACGAGTAACCCTCCTGCTTGCCGACCGGCTTGCCGTTGCGAATAAAGTTGTGGGGATTCTTATGGCTGGGCTCGGCGTTATTCGAGGTCGCCAGCCAGTAGTCGAAGCCATGCTGGTCAGGCGTCGGCTTGTTGTACTTGTTGCCGGGCAAACCCAAATGCCACTTGCCGATATGCGCGGTGGCGTAACCCTCTTGCCGCAGGACTTCGGCCAAAGTGTTTTCGCGCAGAAGCAAGTGCGACCGCTGGGATTCATCATGAATCCAGCTATAGACGCCGGCACGAATGTGATGCCGCCCCGTGAGAAGCGTTGCCCGGGAAGGGGAGCATACCGCACAGCCTGAGTAGAAAGCCTGAAACCGAGTTCCGCCTGTCGCCAGGGCATCGATCGCGGGGGTCTGAACCGGCCCGTCGTAACAGCCGACATCCTGGTATCCCAGGTCGTCGGCCAGCAGGACGACCACATTGGGCTTCGAGGCCGCTTCCAATGAAGTCGATAGGCACGCGAGCAGGGCAACAACCAACGGGGCAGGGCGGAACATGTGTAACCTTTCAGCGGGCTGGGTCATGGCAGGGTAGGAAAAGTATCGTCTCATCTTTTCTGGCGATGAAAACCAGGGGATAGCCAGGCTCGGCCGACAAAACGACCTGAGGTAGACGACGTTTGCCTTCCCAACTATCGTGTAGCGAACACGGTCGGAAGTCAAAAAAGGGCTTCCCAGGCGAATTTGCCAGCCTTGTTCCCCCATTATCCTTCCCCCCTGCCTGCCACTATCCCCTTCGTGATCGACTTCTTCAGGAAAGCCGCGATGCCTTCTTCCAAGCTGAAATGCCTGCTTCTGTGCCTGGGCACCGTGCTCGCTCCCCTGGGTATTCTTTCCGCGGAAGAACCGGCGTTCGATCCCTCGCGATTGGAAGTGACCACGCTGGTAACGCAGCTCAAGCAGCCGATGGAACTGGCCGTCGCCCCGGATGGGCGGGTGTTTTACATCGAGATCCAAGGGCAACTCAAAGCTTACGATCCCGCCACACGTCAAACCGAACTGGTCGGCGAGGTGGTTGTCACTACCGCCCAAGAGAATGGCCTGATCGGCCTGGCACTCGATCCCAAGTTCGAAGACAACCACTGGATTTATCTGCAGTATTCGCCGCCAGAGTTCTCGGGGCAGCACGTGAGCCGTTTCACACTGGTGGATGGCAAGCTGGATATGGCCAGCGAGAAGGTCCTGCTGAAGTACGAAGAGCAGCGTCTACAATGCTGCCATCATGCTGGCTCGCTTGAGTTCGGCCCCGATGGCTGTTTGTTCATTGGCACCGGCGACAACACCCATCCGCATGGCGATTCGCACGGCTATGCCCCCATCGACGAACGCGCCGACAAGTTTCCATGGGATGCTCAAAAATCTTCAGCCAACACCAATAGTTACAACGGCAAAGTGCTGCGGATTCGCCCCTTGGCCGACGGAACGTACGAAGTACCGGACGGCAATCTGTTCCCCAAGGATGGCTCGCAGGGGCACCCTGAAATCTACGTGATGGGCTGCCGCAATCCGTGGCGAATCAGTGTCGATCAGAAGACCGGTTACCTGTACTGGGGTGAAGTGGGCCCCGATGCCGGCAGCGATGGCCCGCGTGGCCCGCGAGGTTATGACGAAATCAACCAGGCCAAGAAGGCGGGCAACTTCGGTTGGCCCTATTTCATCGCCGACAACCAGGCCTACCACGACGTCGACTTCACCACCGAGAAGATCGGCGCGAAGTTCGACCCTGCCAAACCGATCAACGAATCCCCCAACAACACTGGTGCTCGCGAGCTGCCACCGGCTACTGCGGCGTTCATCTATTACCCAGGAGCTCCGTTCGAGAAGTTCCCGGAAGTGGGCACCGGCGGGCGAACCGCATGTGCCGGTCCATCGTACGATTTCGACGCAGCCAACCCCAGCGCGACAAAGTTTCCGCCTCATTTCAGCCGCTGTGTGTTTGTCTATGAATGGTCGCGCCACTGGATTCTGGCCGTGCATCTGACCGGCGACTCGGAAATCGAATCGCTCGAGCCGTTCATGCCCGATCACAAGTTCACCCGACCTGTCGATATGCAGTTCAGCCCTGACGGGGCGCTATATATGCTGGAATATGGCGAAACCTGGGGCGTGAACGACGACGCGAAGCTCGTTCGTATCGATTACGTCCGCGGCAATCGAGCCCCCAGTGCGATCGCCTCCGCAGAAAACAACACCGGCAAACAGCCGCTGGCCGTGAAGCTTTCCAGCGAGGGTACACGCGACAAGGATGGGGACGATCTGCAGTATGCCTGGTACGCCTATCGTGCCGGGGAAGAAAAGCCCACGCCCAAGCTCCTTTCCAACGAAGCCAACCCACTGGTAACGTTCAAGGAAGCAGGCGTATTCAATGTCGAGCTGAAAGTAACCGATCCGCAAGGTGCCCAAGCGGTGGCCTCGGTGCCGGTGATCGTGGGCAACGCCCGACCAACGGTCTCGTTCGTTTCACCGCGGGATGGCGACTTCTTCGACTCGCTGGCGGCGATTCGCTATCAACTGAAGGTCAGCGACATCGAAGACGGCACCTCCGACTTTGAAGAAGCGGACGAAACAGGTGCCGCGGAAATCGACCTGGAAGCACCACGCCGTACGGCACTGAACATGACCCTGGGCACCGGCAGCATTCCGCGCGGACCAGAGGGGGATGCCAGCGACAACGACCCGGTCGGCTTGAAGCTGATGAAGAAGAGTGACTGCTTCAACTGCCATGCGGTCGACTCGCTACGTGTCGGCCCTCCTTTCCTGAAAGTCGCCGAGAAGTACCGCGGCGTGCCAGAGTCCCTGGAAGCTTCGGTGAAGCGTGTCCGCGAAGGCTCGGCCGGCGTGTGGGGGAAGGTCCCGATGCTGCCCCACTCGCAGCACTCGGTCGAGGAGATTCGAGACATGGTGACGTGGGTCTACTCGCTGGAGAAAGACAATGCGGTACGCGTGTTCGATGGCTTCGTCGGAAACATCGAACTAACCGACGCCGAAGTCGAGAAGGCAGGCTACGTTCAGCTTGAGGCCAGCTATCGCGACCTGGGTGCCGGCGAGATTCCTCCGCTGGTGGGCACGGCAAAGGTCTTCTTGCGTCAGCGGAAGATCGAAGCGGAAGCCGCCGACGAGATCAGCGGCCCGCGAACGCTGGGCGGGCACACCGCTTCCGATGGCAAGTTCCTGGGCGCGATCAACCACAACAATTTCGCACGCTTCAATCAGATCCCACTGGACCGCGTGGCGAGCCTGATCTTTCGCGTGACCTCCGCCGGCTCAGGCGGACGGATCGAAGCACGCCTAGACACCCTGGACGGTCCGGTGATCGCCTCGGCCCCGGTTGAAGTGAACGGCAGCTGGGATGCCTTTCACGACGTCACAACCCCCGTCGAGCCCCAAGCCGGCCGGCACGATGTTTACATCGTGTTTCTCAACCAGGAGCGGCAAGGTGGTCTCATGAACCTCGACAGCGTGACATTCTCGGCCAGCAAGTAGCCATCTCAACACCGCTACGCTTGTCACGCTGTAACTGCGTTCGTTCATCGTCTATCCACTGGAATGGGCGATGAGTGACACCGCAACCGCACACTACGCCCCTCGATATGCCTAGTCTAAAGCATGTTTTCATTGAGAAATATTTCTCCATTCCCCCTATATCTATGGCTCCAGGGGATGCCATTTTAATATTTATCATTTTTCAGCTTGTTTATACTTGCACTCTAGGGCTGGCTTAACAATAACCTTTACCAGAGAACTAACCTTCTCAAAGTAAGCAATTGTGGCGTCGGGTGCCCCATTGCGCTCTTTACGCACAGCTTATCGGCCTCTTCTATCTCATCTCTTGTCTCTTTTGCGATTCTCATTTTCTTTGATCAAGGAACCTCGTCCATGCAACAGCCTCTTGCTATGGGACTACGACGACCAAAGGCGTTTACGCTGGTCGAATTGTTGGTGGTTATCGCCATTATTGGTGTGCTCATTGCCCTTCTGCTGCCCGCCGTGCAACAAGCACGCGAAGCCGCTCGCCGCATGCAGTGCTCGAACAATTTGAAGCAACTGGGGCTCTCGTTGCACAATCATCACGATACGTACGGGTACATGCCATCCATGCGAGATATCGGCGGTGGTCATAGTGCACGTCGTAATGGTTTTATCCTGCTGTTACCGTTCCTCGAACAGAATAACTCCTACGAACAGATCACGGCCGATTTAGGGCCGAACCCTTGGGATAACAAATCCTATTGGAACGATTTCAGTTTCGACGGTTTTACCTGCCCATCGTCGGTACCGCCGGCCACCTATCGCCACCAACAAAAGGTCGCGAAGAACTATCAGATGTGCTTGGGAGATCGGATGGTCAATCGAGACGGCCCGATGCAGACGACCCGCGGCATGTTCCAAAGAGGCAAGGTCAGCAATAACCAGGTTCAGAACAAGTTGAATTTCGCCTCGGTGACCGACGGACTATCGAACACGATGGCTTTCTCCGAGCGGATTTCCTACGCATCCAACGCTCGCCCTGAGCAGGGTGCTTTTGCTCAAGTCACGCTGGATGGCAACAGTTCGCCTTCGGATTGCACGGCAGCTTTGACGGGTACTTGGGCAGGTCAAATCGAAGAGTCGCGCTGGAATGACGGACGTTCGCCATACGCTGGTTTCTTTGCGTCCGCTCCGCCCAACAGCGTCAGCTGCACCGGCGATGGTAGCAGCGGAAATATCCACGATGGAAGCTTCGCTTTGCCTGGTGCAAGTAGCCTGCATCCTGGCGGTGTTTTGGCAGCCATGGGGGACGGTTCGGTTCGATTTGTCTCTGAAACCATCAACACCGGCAACCAGGGCGCAAGCTTCAATTTCACCAGCGGGCAATCCCCGTACGGTGTTTGGGGCGCGATGGCCAGTCGTAATGGTGGCGAGCCGGTCACCCTCGACTAGACGCCGCTGCTGAACCTATCAGACAACGTCCGACCGTTTCCTGGTCGGACGTTCTTTCCACTGAGCAATTTGACCGAGGAAGGAAGCCGAATGAACAAGCATGTTCTTGCCATCTGCACGACAGCAGTTTGCCTGCTGGTCATGGGATGCGATGCCGGTAGCTCCAATCCCCCCACGTCCCCTGTAACTGGCAAGGTGACGTATAAGGGGGAAGCCGTGGAAGGCGCGACAATCAAGTTTCAACCAAGCGATCCTGAAGCCAAAGTCGCCAATGCCACATCGAGTGCCGACGGGACTTATGCCCTGTCGACTTTCGAGACCGGTGACGGTGCCATGCCAGGGAAGTACAAAGTCAGCGTGCGGAAATTGGTTTCGGTTGAACAAGGAGTCCAGCAAGACGGCGAGCACGCCGGCGAGCCCGCTTTTGTGAACAAGGACATGCTGCCCAAGAAGTACGTGTCCAGCGACAATTCGCCACTAGAGTTCGAAGTGACTGCCGGCGGCGATAACACGTACGATATCGATTTGACAGACTGATTGCCGTGTCTTTGCGTAGCGCGAAGGACTCTGCCACGACAATATCCGTAACCATTTCCTTCCAGCAACGATCCTTAATCGTGACCAGGCTTGCCGGTCCACCAAGTTCAACTGGAAGGGGATTTTGATGATGTTTAACCTCGGGTATATCGAGAGGAATTCCACCTCGATTTCGCCGAAAAAGAGCCAAAAGGGGGCTCTTGAATCCCGATAGCATGACGTTCTCTTCAGGTGCGAAAGTAATTGCCTGAATGGCCAAACCTCGACTAGGTCAATGAGTAGCTGGTCGTCATTGAATAGGCCATAGGTGGCACTTATTTTCAATCTATTGCGCCACCGTCCATGCTGCGCAATCACAATTTGATTGAGCTATATTTCTTTCGCCCCCCCATAGGCATGCACTCTCTAGCGGCATGTCGTAAGATTTTTGACACACTAGATTTATTTCCACTTGTCCCCTTATATCCCCTTAATGATAACGGAAGATAGATGCGTCCCCTCTCGGTGAGCATTTGTGGTGCTTAGCAATCCGCTACACTTCTTTTAGCTCACATGTTTCCTTTTATTCATTATCGTTATTTCGCCCCGCGATCTCTTTTCAAGGAACCTCGTACATGCATAAGCCCCTTTCAATGAGTTTTGGTCGACAGAAAGCTTTTACGCTCGTCGAACTGCTTGTTGTCATCGCCATTATTGGTGTTCTGATCGCCCTTTTGCTGCCGGCCGTTCAACAGGCACGTGAGGCGGCACGCCGCATGCAATGCTCGAATAACATGAAGCAGTTGGGGCTTTCGTTGCACAATCACCACGACACCTACGGGTACATGCCTCCACTGCGTGATATTGGCGGTGGCCACAGTGCACGTCGTAGTGGCTTTGTCTCGTTGCTGCCGTTCCTCGAACAAAACAACAGCTACGAACAGATCACATCCAACTTGGGGCCAAACCCTTGGGATGACGTAGCGATGTTTAACGATCTCAGCTTCGATGGTTTTACCTGCCCAACCTCGGTGCCTCCGGCAACTTTCCGGTACTCACAGAAGACCTCGAAGAATTACATGATGTGCCTGGGCGACCGCATGGTGACAATTGACGGTGCCATGGAAAATACCCGCGGTATGTTCCAGAAGGGCAAGATCACCAACAACCAGGTCCAGAACAAAATGAATTTCGCTTCGGTCACCGACGGCCTATCGAACACGATGGCCTTCTCGGAGCGGATTGCCTATGCATCCAATGCACGCCCAATGCAAGGAGCCTACGCCCAGGTCACCTTGGACGCCAACAGTTCGCCATCGACTTGTACCGCCGCCCTGACTGGGACATGGGCTGGACAGATCGAGGAAGCTCGTTGGGCGGACGGTCGTTCGCCGTATGCAGGCTTCTTTGCCGCGGCTCCACCTAACAGCGTCAGCTGCACCGGTGACGGCAGCAGCGGGAACATCCACGATGGAGGCTATTCGCTGTCCGGTGCGAGCAGCCTGCACCCAGGTGGTGTGATGGCGGCCATGGGTGATGGTTCGGTTCGATTTATTTCGGAGACCATCAACACCGGCAACCAGGGATCGAGCTTCAATTTCACCAGCGGACAATCCCCTTATGGCGTTTGGGGTGCCTTGGGAAGTCGCAATGGCGGTGAAGTTGTCAACGAATAGTCACTGGTTTTAAGACATCCGACAAACGTCCGGCCCTTTGGGTCGGACGTTTGTCTTTAATCGATCTAACCTGAGAGTAAAAGCAGAATGAACAATCGAGTTCTGTTGATTAGTGCGGCGGCGGTTTGCCTGTTCATGTTGGGGTGCGGGGCTGGCAATCAGAATCCCCCCACATCTGCTGCCAAAGGTAAGCTGACCTTGAAAGGGCAACCTGTCGAGGGAGCTACCATCCAGTTCCTTCCCGCCGCCCCGGAAGGCAAAGTCGCCAGCGCCAAGTCGGAAGCAGACGGTACCTTTATCTTGTCGACCTTCGAGACCGGCGACGGGGCTATGCCAGGCAAATTCAAAGTCACCGTGCGAAAGCTGGTGTCCGTAGAACAAGGTGTCCAGAAGGATGGCGAGCACGCCGGTGAGCCAGCTTTCGTAAATAAGGACATGCTGCCCAAGAAGTACATGTCCACCGATTCGTCGCAACTCGAATTCGAGGTAACCGACGGCGGCGATAACACTTTTGATATCGACTTATCTGAATAGTCGAGTTGTCGATGACAACACTTCACGCTGAAGTGCAACGACGCAGATGTCGTTGCACTTCCTGGCGTAGCTCTCAACGCACAACGCTGCAATTCTATCTGCCCCCTGGCCATCCTTCTTGTCCCAGAGTACCGCTGAATCTCGCTCGGTTGGTGCACCTTCCGAATGCGTAACAATCCTCAATATCGCACAGCGACAGATTCATATGCCTGCGGTTTTGGCGCATTGGATCGGCCTGCTCTGGTGTGGCCGCCATGCGATGATCTGACCCTGCTTCGCAAATCGCAAACACATTTTGCTTGAGATATATTTCTCTACACCCCCTATAGCTACGACGCCCTCTGCAGGATGTCATATCATTTAATTATTTCCTCTTTATTTAGACTTGCACTGGGGTGTGGCGTTAACGATAAACACAGTAGAGGGTGCCTCCCCTCTGAACTGAGATTTGTGGCGATTTGTGCCCCGATGCACTCCTTTTCCCCACAAACAGCTCTAACTCTTCACGTTATCCATTATTCCTATTTCTCTGTTTGCCTCTTTATCAAGGAACCTCATCCATGCATAAGCCTCTTGCAATGGGTCTGCGGCGATCGAAAGCTTTTACGCTCGTTGAACTGTTGGTTGTCATCGCAATTATTGGGGTTTTGATTGCCCTTTTGCTGCCGGCCGTTCAGCAGGCACGTGAAGCCGCTCGCCGCATGCAGTGCAGCAACAATCTCAAGCAGCTTGGCCTGGCGCTGCACAATTTTCACGATACCTACGGGGCACTTCCCGTTGGCCAGGCAGATGACGACAACGACAGCTTCGGCTGGGGTTTTTATATCCTTCCCCAGTTGGAACAGGGCAATCTTTACGACCAAGTCTTGGCCGTTTCCTCTGGCAGCAGCCGACCTGTAATCGTGACCCGCGGTGGTCGACACACGCTACCTAATCCACCGTGCACCAGCGGTTCCAACATTGACGGCTGCGGTGTCTGGTCGCGCAATCGGCCAGGCAGCGGTGACCCCAATGCCCAAGTCGCTACGCTCCTTCGTCAATCGAGCGCCGTTGTTGATGGCTACCTCTGCCCATCGGACATCCTGCCGGTGCAAGACGACGAAGGTAATCCCAAGTCGAACTACATCGGCAACATGGGCTGGGAGTACACCGACTACGGTTGTGCTCGTTACAGCGCCAGCAATCAGAATGGTGTTATCCGTTTTGACAACCAGAACGACACCACTTACATGACGACCTTCGCGGAAATCACCGACGGTCTCAGTAACACGGTCGCCATTGGGGAAGTTACTGTGACCAACACCGTGACGATTACCGCTTTGAACAGCTCGCGCTACCCAATCTTCTCAGGCGGAAATGGCGGTGGTTGCAATGGTCGTTCGATTGCAGCCAACCTGCGAATCATGGACACCAACATGTTCCTCAATCGTCGAGATGCCACAGACGAATCGGACATGAGCTTTGGTAGCCAGCACCCAGGCGGTGCCTTGTTCCTGTTCACCGACGGTTCGGTCCACTTCTGCCCTGAAACGGTTCAGATGAGCGTCTATCGTGCCATGGGATCGCGTAACGACGGCGTTGCGTTTGAACTGCCGTAGTCGCTTCTCGATTTAGTCATCCAGTCGCCGTGCTGCATCCCACGGATCAGCACGGCCTGAACGTCCAACAACCTCCCCTCAGCCATGGATCTGCTAAGGCTATGATTAGACTTGATGTACTTACCGTTGCGGCTCTGTTCCTACTGGGCATATGTGGCTGTGATTCGAAGAGTGGTGAACTCGCACCCGTTTCGGCAACCGTTACCAGCAAGGGAAGCCCCGTCACCGAAGGCACATTAACCTTCACTCCGGAAGCTGGCGGCAAGCCGGGCTCTGGTAAAATCAACAGCGACGGGACCGTTACGTGGACCACTTACAAAGAAGGTGACGGCCTGACCAAGGGTGCCGGTCGACTTTCATTTGCTCCACCTCCGGTCCCCATCCCCGAGAACCTGAAGCCAGGCGAATCGCTGCCGACCCACGCCTTGGCAGGCATGTCCCCCAAAGAGACCACCATTACGGTCAACGAGGGAAGCAACACGTTAGCGATCGAACTGGTTAAATAGCCAATTCTGGTTGGGTCGTGATGGCCTGACGTGAGATCAACGTGGACTTAGCCCGGCTTGGCTGCAAGTCGGGTTTTTTCATGCGCCAGTTAAGGTGACGGAAGAAGACATGAAGAGAAGAACGCTGGCCACGAGTGTCTTGAATGGCTCACTATCTTTTACGGCAGGTTACTTCTCCTTGAACAATGTAGCTTGTTAGCTTCTGCGAAGTGGGTGTGATGCGATTCACCGTCGCTCCCTTCATGCAACAGTTCTCAGACCTGAAAAGCTGCCACTACGTTCACGAGCATACTTATCCAATCGCTAGATCCCGATGAAGCATCGTCTCCTCAGAACCACCTGGCACGACTTTACGCCAGACATGCAAATTCGAATTGAGATATACCCCCACCACGCTAGACTTAACCAGCGGAACACCAACATATTTCGATCTTTTTCATTTTATTTAACTTGCATTACTGCCCCCTATTGACGATAAACAGGATAGGGGGCATCCTTCCTCATTATCTCGCGTCTGTGGCTCTAAGCAACCCGCTCCTTATCTCTTGCCCATTTCATATCTTTCCCTTACTTTACGCTTTGCTATCTTATCGTCTCTCTTCAAGGAACCTCGTAAATGCATATGCCTCTTACCAAATATCAAGGACATCAGAAAGCCTTTACGCTCGTCGAGCTGTTAGTTGTCATCGCAATTATTGGGGTTTTGATTGCCCTTTTGCTGCCGGCCGTTCAGCAGGCACGTGAAGCCGCCCGCCGCTCTCAGTGCATCAACAATCTCAAGCAACTTGGCTTGGCGGCACACAATCATCACGACACGTTCCTGAAAATGCCCGCAGCGCTTTACAACCACAACAACGGCTATGCCGGCAATAACGAGTCGGATCAGATCGGCCCGAACTGGGCGGTCAAGTTGCTGCCGTTTGTCGAACAGTCGGCGCTGTATGACCTTTTTGAAGTCAACGAAAACAACGCGAATACCGTGGATAAATGGCAGCGAGATGTGACGCTTCCCAATGGCCAGTATGCTCGAGCGCAAGAGATTCCGGCTTTTCTCTGCCCAACGGACGCCGCTTCGAAGACCCCGTACAGCGGCATCGGGGGGAACTGGGGACGTGGCAACTACGCAGCCAATGGTGGCTTTGGGTCGTGGTGGAGTGATGGTCAGGCCTTAACCCCGAATGGCTACAGCCAGAACATCAGTTCGGACGGCGTCTTCACCGTCAATAAAGGCAAGAACATGTCGGTTGTCACCGACGGGACCTCGAACTCGGTCCTTTTTGATGAAATTCGTATTGGTGAAGTTGCGACCGATCAACGCGGTGTTTGGGCGCTGGGTGTCTCTGGTTCGAGCATCGTCAACAATTTCTCGCGTGGTGACTGCCACGGCCCGAATGATCGCAACTCAAACTCAGACGACGTTCTCGATTGCCAAGACTTCGCCGACGGCCGCGGTGGATGCTGGGAAAACTGCACCAACACGCAGGCAGTCGCTCGATCTTTGCATCCAGGCATTGTGAACGTGGTGTTTGTCGATGGTAGCGTCAGTAGCATCGCGGAAACCATCGACCAGCCAACTTGGGCCATGATGCACGCCGTCAACGACGGTATTCCTTACACGAAGCCGTAACACTGGCTCGACCTATCCAATCTGATTCGGCGAGGCTAACGCTTCGCCGATTCTCGTTTGAAGTTCTTCAGGTTTCGTCTTGCTCTTTGAAAGGTATGCCGAAGTGACAACCACTCGGATTTCTATCTGCTTGTTTACCCCGGTGATGCTGGCGTGCGTTGGTTGTGGACAAGCCCCTTCGATCGTCACAGGCTCGGTTACCAAGGGTGGTCAGGCCCTGCAGGTCAGCGAGCAGGGGGATATACAAATCCACTTCATCCAAGAGGAAAATGGCACGATGACTGGCCAGACGTTTATGGCCAGTATCGATCCTAGTGGCCATTTCGAGGCGGAAGTGCCTGCCGGCGATTATCGGATTGCCGTACAACAACTCGATCCTTACCCCAACGTTGACAAGCTCAAGGGGCAGTTCGACCAAAACAAGACGCCCATTAAGCAATCGATCAAGGGTGGCGATACTCTCGATATCGACTTGAGCCAGTATGAGAAGTAGGCAAGGCAAAACTTTTCTCGCCTTACTTGCCGCCTTCGCGTGCGCACTTGCCATTGTGTGCTTTTGGTATTTCAGCCAGGCTCGAAGACCGCCTGGCAGCCCTGAGCTGACGCCGTACGTTCACGTGGGAACGGCGTATCCAATTGTCTTTACGTCGCGCAGCAGCGCCGCCAGCTTGCGTGCTGCCGCCAATCAAGGCGAGACGTTCGTCTATCCCGGCCAACCCCTGTGGCAAGCGGAACAGGGGCGATTGCGCATGCTGCTTCCTGGGGGCCAGGTGAGTGAGCTGACCTGGGGAAAGCAGTTGCCGGACGGGTCGACTTTGATTGACGTAATGAGCCCGAGCGTTTCACCGGATGGCCAGAGAATCATTTTTGCCGGGCGTAAAGCATCGCCTGATGCCGGACATTTTCGCTTGTATGAAATTCGAGTCGACGGAACCGAACTGCGTCAATTGACAGGCGGACCAGAGGATTCTGGCTGCACGGCCGCTCCTCCGATGCGGTATACCCAAGACGGCACCGAGACACTTTCGGACACCGAGCGAAAGCAGGTCGACTATGACGATGTCGACCCAACTTACGCCCCGGGCGGTCACATCATCTTTGCTTCGAGCCGCACACCAGACCTGGGGCGCGACCATGCTCGCCGAAGCACAACGCTGTGGATCATGCAGGAAGATGGTAGCGGCAAGAAGCCGCTATCCGCGAATCGTAACAATGATCGTTGGCCCTGGATCGCATCGAATGGTTACGTCATCTTCAGCCTCTGGAGCCGGAATCGCGAAGTCATCTCGCGTGATCTTCGTACGATCGAGCCCTACACCGACGACAGGGAAACCGCAACGCTGCCCACCGATTCGTGGCTGGGGGCCCATATTGAACCCAACGGCGATTTCTTTGGCAGCGTGATCAAGACGAAGGAGCCAGTCTTACGACCTCGTGGACTTCATAACGGCAACTACATCTTCATGACTTCGTCTGAGATTGATGAAAATGCTGCAAGCCACATGACGGTCGTTCAGGCCAAAGCGGGATGCATCGACAATTCCCCGAGTTCGATGGCCAAAGAATCGGTTCTGCCGGCAACAAGTGACACGCTTCTGATTCCCGGTCCTTCACAGGATTTCAATGGCAACCCATTGCAACTAGCCACGCCAAGCACGTATCCCGCCAACCAAATCACCTTGGCTGCCGCCAGCAAGCAGAAGGATGGCACATGGAACGATGCCTCGTACGGTATTTACCTGGCGGACGAAGACTGGGGGCAGAACGCCACAGCGGAAAGTATATCGCTCCGAAAAGTGTTCGATGATCCGCAGTTGGTCGATAGCGAACCTGTCGCGGTTGCTCCGAGAGAAATCAAATACAACTTCCAAACGCTTGAAATCGGCGACGGGCGGCAAACCGTTCGCTTTGCCAATGGCGAGACATTCGATGGACCAACCGCCGAGGTCCATAACTCGGCCGTCAGCTTTGCCGGCAACCAGGATGCCCCTGGCCAAAGGACCGCTGGCGAAGAAGGGGCCAGGTTTAACCCTGTGCCAAAAGACCTGATCGAGACGATCCGTATTTATGGTTCGCACCGCGATCGGTTTGATTCACCTGACAAGCCACGCGTTCACGGCGACTTCGAACTTCTTATCGAAACACCGGTCGAGGAAGACGCATTCCGTTTTCGCATTCCGCCTGGCGCGCCGACCGTACTGGCTGGCTTCGATTCCGACGGCAAGGTCGTCCGTTGGAAGAGCGACGCCAAGCCGGAATCTGGCGAGAGAACAACGTTCTATGCGTTTGCCGGGGATCACTACAGCGGTGCCCGGCCTGGCTTCACGCACTTCTGCACGGGATGTCATACCGGGCACAGTGGAACGCCTACGCTTCGCCAAGCTCCTGGGAAGTAGTTCACCAGGCAGTTGCCGGATCAGGGGTAGCATTCATTAAGCGAAACAAGAACGTGGCGTCTACGCTCGCGTCTTGCCACCGGTGCGATGCGTTTCGCCGCTCGCACCCTACGCCACCTACGAAGCAACCGGCCATTTACGGCCGAGGGCTTTTTGCTGCATCTCGGTCAAGTCCTTGATGCCCCCCTTGGCCAGTTTCAAGAGCTTGGCAAGTTCGTCTTCGGTGAAGGTTGCTTCTTCGCCGGTTCCCTGAATTTCGATGAACTTGCCACTGCCGGTCATGACAACATTCATATCGACCGTCGCGGCGAAGTCTTCGACGTAGTCGAGATCGAGCACTGGCGAACCGTTGACGATGCCGACGCTGATCGCGGCCAGGCTGTCTTTGAAAACGGAACGCGTGGGATCTGGTAGCTCGATCGTGCTGACGGCATCGACCAGTGCGATGAACGCCCCAGTGATGCTGGCCGTGCGCGTTCCTCCATCGGCATCCAGCACGTCGCAGTCGACCGTGATCATTTGTTCGCCCAATGCTTCCAGGTCGACCACGGCTCGTAGGCTGCGGCCAATCAGACGCTGGATCTCGGTCGTGCGGCCGTCGACCTTACGCGCTTTGCGCGTTGGCGTGCTGCCTGGCAGCATGTTGTACTCGCCGGTAACCCACCCCTTTTCACTTCCTTTAAGCCACGGCGGCACGGAAGACTCGATGCTGGCCGTGCACAGAACGGTGGTGGTGCCGGCCTGAATCAGCACGCTACCGGGGGCGTTCTTGGTGTACTTTCGCTTCACCTTCAAAGGACGAAGCTGAGAAACAGAACGGCCATCGTGACGGGGCATGGTATTTCCTTGAGTGAGTATCGGGTTGCATGTTCGAGGTGCCATACCCAAGTCCGCTTGGGCGAGTCTTCAGCGATCGAGACGACAAAGGAACACCTTGGTCCAGGTCATCCCAAGGAAGCGAATGACTTCTGTCGTTCGCACGCCCAAGAAGACTTGAGGGTGGCACCTTCAGAACCTGATGGTGTTAGTCGAGGTGAACCTTGTCGACCGCTTCGGTCAGCAGCCAAACCAGCAGGCCCTTCTGGGCGTGCATACGGTTGCCGGCTTGTTCGACGATTCGGCTGGTTTTGCAGTCCATCACCTGGTCGGTCACTTCCTGGCCCCGTTTGGCTGGCAGGCAGTGCAGGAAGATCGCGTCCTTCGCGGCGGCATCCATCAACTTCTGATTGACCTGGAAGTCGGCGAAGTCTTTCTCGCGTTTGGCCTGTTCGGCTTCTTGTCCCATGCTGGCCCATACGTCGGTATAGACGGCACAGGCACCTTCCACGGCGGCAATCGGATCGGTGGTCTGCTCGATCTTGGCATTGGGAGATACGGCTAAAATGCGATCGATGAACTCTTGCTCGATCTCGTACCCTTTGGGGTGGGCCAGCGAGAAGGTCATGTCCATCTTGGCACAGGCAAGCGCCAGACTGCGCGAAACGTTGTTGCCGTCGCCAACGAAGGTCAGCTTCTGTCCTTCCAGGCTGCCGAACTCTTCGCGAATGGTCATCAGGTCGGCCAGGGCCTGGCAAGGGTGGCACAGGTCGGTCAGGCCGTTGATGATGATCGTATCGGCGTACTTGGCCAGCGTTTCGACCTTGTCGTGCGACTTGGCTCGGCAGACGATCACGTCCAGGTACTGGCCAATAACGCGGCTGAAATCTTGCGGTGCTTCTCGCTTGCCCCAGCCGACATCTTCGCCGAGGAACAAGCTGCTGCCGCCCAGCTGAGCCATACCGGCTTCAAAGCTGACACGAGTTCGCAAAGAAGGCTTCTCGAACAACAGCCCAGCGACTTTGCCCTGCAAAATGGGTTCGCGGACGCCTGACTTCAAGCGCGATTTCAACTGGTGCCCCAGTTCAAAGATTCGCTTTAGTTCGTCGTCGGAAACATCAAATAGGCTCAAGAAATGTCGCATGGAAACGATCTCACGATTGAATTACAGGGTCACTTCGGTACCCAAAAAAGAAAAGGGGTTACTCAGCCGTGGCTGGCAAGTTTTTTAATACTTCGGAAAGAATGTCACACCCGTGATGAATCTCTTCTTCGGTGATGTTCATCGCCGGCAGCAGGCGGATAACCCGTCCTTGCGTGCAGTTGATCAGCAGTTGCTTCTCGAGGCAGGCCTTCACGGCGGGGGCCCCGTCGACCGAAAGTTCCAGGCCGATCATCATGCCGACGATGCGTACTTCCTGGATCAAATCGCATTCTTCTTTCAGGGCAGTCAGTCGCTCGCGAAAGATCTCACTGGCTACCTTGGCTTTTTCCAGCAAGCCGTCTCGTTCGATCTGCTGAATCGCGGCGATCCCGGCCCGGGCTGCCAGCGGATTGCCACCAAACGTGGCCGCGTGCATGCCAGGCTTCAAGCTGTCGGCGATTTCTGAAGTGGTCAGAAGTGCTCCGCCGGCGACACCGCCGCACAGGCTCTTGGCCAGCGTCATGATGTCGGGCTGAACGCCGAAGTGCTGGTAAGCGAACCACTCGCCGGTTCGACCGCAGCCGGTTTGAACTTCGTCGAAGATCAGCAGCAGGTTGTTCTCGTCGGCGATCTTTCGCAGGCCTTCCAGGAAACCTTCGGGGGGCAGCTTGACGCCACCCTCCCCTTGGATCGGCTCGATCATGATCGCACAGGTATGTTCGTCGACCAGGTCGCGTACCGCTTCCAAGTCTCCGTGCGGGGCGTAGCTGAAGCCAGCCATCATCGGGCCGATGTGCTGGTGATACTTCGGCTGCGCGGTGGCGGTCACGGCTCCGTAGGTTCGGCCGTGAAAGCCGCCGAGGAAGGTAATGATCTTGTACTTTTCGTCCGGCGTATGCAGACGAGCCAGCTTGATGGCGGCCTCGTTGGCTTCGGCACCGCTGTTACAGAAGAACGCTTTGCCGCCGAAGCTGCGATCGGAGAGCATCTTGGCCCATTCGCCTTGGGCGTCCATGTGCCAGGTGTTGGGAACGTGGATCAGCTTGGCAACTTGATCCTGCACGGCCGAGACCACCATGTCAGGGCAATGCCCAAGCAGGTTGCAGCCCCAGCCGGGGAACAGGTCGAGATACTCTTTCCCTTCGGCATCCCAGATTTTCGAGCCTTCGCCGCGGACCAGGTTCACCGGGTAGCGCACGTAGTTGGGCACTACGTACTTCTGGAACAGCTGAACTGTGTCCGTCGAGCTCAACGGCTCGGTACCGGCGGAAGCATCGGTCGCACTCATGACAGGTTCTCCAAGACCAGGGGTCCAATAATGGGAAAGCTAATGGACAGCGGTCAGACCTAAAAGTTCGGTGTATCTTTTTTCTTATCCCCTCGCCCTTCCCATGAGAGAGGGACAGAGTGAGGGTTGGATAATCGGTATCCGCTTTCCCCCTCATCCTAACCCTCTCCCCTAAGGGGCGAGGGAACTAGACGGAGAGTGAAAGCGAGGGGCTTCTACAGAACGATTTCCGTTCCTACCCCGGTGTTCGTGTAAATTTCCAGCAGCAGCGAATGTCGCAAGCGGCCGTCGATGATGTGGATCTTGCTCACGCCGCGGGCCAGGGTCTCCAGGCAGGCTTCGACCTTGGGAATCATGCCGGTAGCGATTTGCCCCGACTTGATCATCGCTTCGGCCTTCTCTCGGTTGAGCGAGTGGACCAACGTGTCAGGGTCGTCTTTATCAGTACGCACGCCGTTCACATCGGACAGGAAGACCAACTTCTCGGCACCCAGTGCTTCGGCCACGGCATTGGCGGCCGTGTCGGCATTGACGTTCAGCTTCTGGCCGGTTTCCTTGTCGATGCACATACTCGGGATGATAGGCACCTGGCCGGCGTAGCACAGGTTCTCGATCGTTGCTCGGTCGACTTCGGTAACGCTGCCGACGTGTCCCAGGTCGATCTCTTCGCCGTTCTCGCCTGGTAGGGTCATCCGCTCGCCGAACAGCACGCACTGCGGGTTCAAGTTCAAGCTCATCGCGCGTCCGCCGATGTCTTCGACTTCCTGCGTGATGTTGCTGCAGACCTGTCCGGCGAGAACTTCTTCGACGATCTTCAGTGTGGCGTCGTCGGTGTATCGGCGTCCTTGAATGAAGTGCGGCTCGATCTTTGCTTCGGCCATGGCCCGGCTAATAGCGGCTCCGCCTCCGTGGATGACGACCGGACGCATGCCAACCGTTTCCATAAAGACGATGTCAATTAAGCAGTGACGTAGCGCGTCGGGGTTTTCCATGACGCTTCCGCCCAACTTGATCACCGTGACTTTGTTGCGGAAGCGGCGGATCCATCCTAAGGCTTCAATCAGGACGTCCGCTTTTTCGATGGCGTCTCTCAAGGATGACTCTCTGAATAGTGGAGCAAGCTCCGAGGTTGGTCATGCTTCGAACGAAAGGCACGAGGGATAAACCGATCGGAATTCCGGTTTCCCCTGTCAAGGCACCCCGCGTCCGGGAAAACTCAACATTTTACGGTCGTTCAAATCCCCATGTCAACGCAAGACGACCCACTTTCCCCCGCTATGGTACGGGTTAGCCAAGGGGATCGCGTGAAGATAGGAAGAAGACAGAAGCCCGGGGCGATATGGCAGACCTCCGGTGCCAACAGCAAGGTCATACACCACAACGAGATACGCCCCTACTTGGACACCAGTTCCAGGTTCGCTTCGTCGGTGCCGCCTGGGGGGACCTCGACGACAAGCTCGGTATTGTTGTTATACCGGGCCGGTACACGTTCCTTGGTTAGGCCAAGGATCTCGCCATTTGGACCTTCCTTGCCGACCACCGTGCTGACCGAAACCCGGTGTTGGCCAACCAGCGCACCTTCGCCTTCTTGGAGGTGCCGCAGCGCGTAGCGTCCCTGGTCATCGGTCTTGGCGTAGCTGCCGTAGCCGGCCTCGAGATCACCTTCCTGGGCGATCGGCTCAAAGCCGACGACGGCTCTAGACAGCGGCTCTCCATCTAATGTCACCACGCCCGAGACCGGCACGATCCTGTCCGATCCGAAACAACCGGTCGTGAGCATAAGCGGTGTGAGCAGCAGGAGGCGGGCAAACGTCATACGAGATTCTTCCCGACGAAAAGAGAGGCTACGGCAACGAGGCAACTTCGTTTCGGCCGATCGTCGAGAGGCTCTCGAAGATCACGCTGTCGATCGTCTGCGGAATACTAGTCACCGAACCATCGCACATCACGAAGTTCATCGTGCCTGCGGCATGTAGAGCACCCCATGCACGGTAACACTTCCAGTGCTGACTACCGCCGGTCGCCGCATAACAGGCATCCCAGTCGGGAATACGTGTGTACGATTCGGGCTGAGCTGCTGCCAGGTTATGGAAGCTATGCGAACTGGCCCAAAACGTTTTGCAATCAGGCCGCGTTTTGGTGTGGTATTCTCCCACCAGCAGTGTGTTGGTCGAGCCATCGGTGATCGTAGCGAATCGTTCGCAGCCAAGACTATTCACGCCAGAAACATGCAGGGGACCGATCGAGGCCTTCTCGGCCGCGGTGTAGGTGCCGGCGTAAGGAGGATAGTCGAAGTAGCCGTTTGCGCCGCGAAATCTCCGGCCGATGTTCCCTTTGTATGAACCAGGGGCGATGTCGAACGAGACAAGCTGACTGGGCTGCGCAAGGACCTCGGAGTTCACATCCGAGGGGCACAACATTGCCGGCAAAATGGTTTTCAGAACGTCCTGATTGTCGGCATGCGTGTTATGGACGTTTTGGTTGTACTGATCGAACAGGGCCGGCTGTTCCAGAAACGGAAGAATGGAAACGGCCCAATTCGTCAGGCTTTTGTTGGCTGCGGTCGTCAGGTCGAGATTCACACTGCCTGGGGGAAAGACCTTGTAAGTGTCGTGGTAGTTGTGCATCGCCAGGCCGATCTGCTTGAGCTGGTTACTGCATTGCATCCGTCGAGCGGCCTCGCGAGCTTGCTGCACCGCCGGAAGGAGCAGGGCGATTAGCACACCGATGATCGCAATCACCACGAGAAGTTCCACAAGTGTGAACCCACGTGTCGCCCGACCAGTAGAAAAGAACATGGGGAAGTTCCTTAGAAAAGACAATGAGGAACCGGCTACTGAGACAGAACTACGCTTTACGAGGCACCCTGTCCCATCCACAAGGGTAAATAGCCACACCCACGATAAAGCATTTCCCAAACCATGGCAATTTTTTCTTACACTGCCAGCAATACCGAAAGGACATTGCTCTAGGTCGAATGGGGAGCTTGGCGTTACGATACCTGGGTTGCGAATTTGACCAAGTAAGGGTGCTATCATGCGAACCATCATTCTCGCTGTTCTGTTGCTATTAGCTTCTGCTCAAGTAGTGACGGCTCAACAAGTTAATTACATCGGCCCTGGCAACGTCCGCATGCCTGAGGGGCTGGTCTCGTACATGCAGTTCCTGCAAAAAGAACAACTCGAGTCGCTGAAGCTGTTTACGACGTACCTGGAAAAGCGGGTAGAAGAGAAAGCGGTGCCGGAAGGGATCCTGCTGAACGTGAAATCGATTTACGCCACAGCCCAACTCCGCGCCAGTGACGACCCGGCCGTCAAGCAACAGATGTTGGACGAACTGGTCGAACTCGATAAAAAGCGCCTACAATTAGATGAACAGACACCCAATGCTACCTGGTACGGAGTAAACCGAGTAGAAATTGGGAAGATGATGAAAGCCGAACACGAGGCCTTCCGCAAAGAGGCCGAACAGCCTAAGCAGGCACCCCCACGCAAGACACGATGACCCACTTTGTTACGTCCATTCCAGCCCCACATGTCGATTTGATCGCGGAAGACGGTCAGAAGGTTCCCCTGTCCGACCTATACGCGCAGCGCCCCTTGCTGCTGCAATTCTCGCGGCACTTGGGTTGTGTCTTCTGTATCGACCACGCGAAGCAGTTGCTCAAGCACTACGAGACCTTCACCCGGCATCACCTCGACGTGGCCCTGGTGATCATGGGTGGGGCAGAAGAAGCCAAGACGTTTCGTGAAGCCCTTAAGCTGACCTTTCCCGTTTTTGGCGACCCTGACCAAAGCGTCTACAAGGCCTTTGATGTGCCGCGGGGCAACGTCTGGCAAGTCGCCGGTCCGCAACTATGGTGGGATGGTCTCAAAGCCCTCACACGAAGCGGTATCGGTCGGCCTCGAGGCGATTTAATGCAGCTATCGGGCACCTACCTGATCGATACCAACGGTCAGATCGTGTGGGATTTCCGCCCTTCTTCGTCGGTCGAGTTCCCCAATATCGACGAAATCTTAGTAGCCGCCGATACCCTCACGCCGATTGCCGACGCTTAATTATCTTGCGGCGAACCCTCCGCTGACGAGCGGCATCTTGTGCCTATAATGCACGTTTCCATCCTGCGCCCTTTCGTACGGTGTCCCCTTCATGTCGATGACGCAGCTCGAAGAGACCGCCCCGCGTACGTCAATGACGTCGAAGGGGGATCTGCGCGCGGTGATGACGATCGCGACACCGGCCCTGGCCGAGCAGTTCCTCGAATTCTGCGTCGGCACCACCGATACCTATCTGGCCGGTAACTGCCTGTCGGCCGAGAACTCGGTACCGGCGGTGGCTGCCGTGGGTTTGATGGCTTACACCTGTTGGATGATTTTCGTCATCTGCGCGTCGATCGGCATCGGAGCGACCGCCGTCGTTGCGCGAAACATTGGTGCCGGCAACTGGCAAGACGCCGAATTGGCCACCGAGCAGGCCATCTCTCTGGGGATGATCTTAAGCTTGATCACGACCGCCGTGCTCTGGTTTCTGGCCGATGATTACATTGCCGCGATGCAACTCGAAGGTCAGGCCTATGACATGGCCCTGCAGTACCTTCGCATCCTCATACCGGCAATCCCTGGTTTCATGATGATCGCGATCACCACAGCCTGCCTGCACGGCGCTGGCGATACGGTGACCGGCCTGATTGTGATGACGATCGTTAACGTGCTGAACATCGCCATCAGCGCTGCGTTGGCGATTGGCGTGGGGCCGATCCCCAAGTTGGGCTGGAGCGGTATTGCTATTGGAACCGCAGTAAGCCATGCGATTGGTGGCATGCTGCTGCTGGCGATCTTGTTTCAAGGCCGAGCGCACCTGAAAGTACAATGGCGCGGCATGTGGCCCAACTTCGCCAGGATGCGGCGACTGCTACGGGTCGGGCTGCCTGGCGGACTGAACGACTTGATCGTGTTGACTTCGCATCTTTGGTACTTGGGCATCATCAATAGCCTGGGTACGACGCAAGCTGCGGCGCACGGACTGGCCATTCGCTTAGAGTCACCCGGCTTCCTGGCAGCTTGGGCGTTTGCCGTGTCTGCCTCGTCACTTACCGGTCAGCACCTGGGGGCAAAGAATCCACGACGTGCAACGCGTGCGACACTTGTTTCTCTGTCGATTTGCTTCACGCTGCTTTCCGCGTATTCGCTGACGATCATGTTGGGTGGCGACTTCGTGGCTAACCTGTTTTTGGGTTTCCCGAAGGAAGGGACCACCGCGTTCTCGACCAGCGAGGCCGTGCTGAAGATCCTGTGGATCATGGCCGCGTGCCTACCATTCTATGCCGTGTTCACCGTACTCAGCGGCTCGCTGCGTGGGGCAGGGGATACCACCTGGCCGCTGTTGATCACGTTCGTTGGCTTTCTAATGGTACGTCTGCCGTTTACCTATTGGCTGGCCTGGGAAGGGATCGAGATCCCTTTGACCGGCATTGTCATAAGCGGCTTTGGCTGGGGACTCACTGGTGCCTGGATGGCCATGCTGATCGATAACGTGGTCCGTATGGCACTTATCCTAATGCGTTATCGGCACGGTGCGTGGTCGCGGATTGAGGTTTAGCTCTGCACCGAGTTATCGACCGGCGCTTCTTCATCCGCGTTCTGCTGCATTCGCTGGCGATGAATTTCGGCCATGGCTTCCGCGGCACCTGGCACGTACTGGATGATCGAATCGAATGCATCGCGAGGGAGGCTGACCAGGTCGGTTGACTCGACCGCCCTGACGGTCGCGCTGCGAGCGTTGTGAGAAAGCAGTGCCATCTCGCCGATAACGTCTCCTTCGCCGGTTGTGTTGACCAAGCGACCGTCGACTTCGATCTCGAGCTTTCCTTTCGCCACGAAATACAAGCGGTCGCCAAAGTCTCCTTGGTGAAAGAGCGTTTGCCCAGCGGCCAGGTGTTCGCGGCGAACCTGTTGTTCGTTATGGACGTTCAACTGCGTGATGTCGCGGGGAAGGAAGAAGTCTTTCAGCCAGTCGAGAAACACGCGGATTTTGCGGTCGAAACCGGGCATCTTGCCGACATAAATGGCCCGCCACATCACCCAGGCAATGAAGCCTGAGAAGGTGAAGCCCACCACTTCCGCAACCGCACAGCGGGCACCCAGCGAAGCCAGTTTCCCCAGCCCGGCAAACTTGAAACGTTTGCGGGGCTTGGCCTGTAAGGTGGCCAGGATGTTCTCGGCGCAGATCACGGCCTGACGCACGGCATACTGCGCGGTGGGTGGGCTGTAGTAGCCTTCGCCACTGGGCACCGCCGCGCAGTCCCCCAAGCTCCACACGCCGGGATGGCTGGTCGATTCCATCTCATCGCTTACCAGAATACGGCCTCGCTCACACTCCAGCGGCGTATCGAGGATCACCTGATGCGGTTCGGTAGGCACCGTCGCCACGACCGTACGCGAAGGGATCGTTACCGGCTGCTTGGTCTCTTTACAGAGGATGATGGCGCGGTCGGCAGAGACTTCGTGCAGGCGATGCTCCAGGACGATATTGATCCCCCGCCGGCGAAGCAGTTTATCCGCATAAGTCGCGAGACTTTCTTTCATCTCCGGCAAGATACGATCGGCACTTTGCACCAGTACCATCCGCAAGTCGTTTCGCGTGATGCGAGGGAACGAGCGAACGGCCTTCTTCAGGAAGTCGTCCATTTCGGCAATGCACTCGACGCCTGAGAAACCACCGCCAGCGACAACAAACGTTAACAGGCGTTCGCGTTCTTCTTCGTCGGTACATACGCTCGCTTCTTCGAGCATCTGCACGATATGGTTACGCAGCCGCAGAGCATCACCCAGGTACTTGAAGGGGATCGCGTGTTCGTACATGCCGGGCACCATGTTATGGGCCAGCTGATTGCCGAGCGCAATGACGAGGTGATCGTACTTAAGCGTTTCCGATCGCGGCACGCGGCCTGGGGCCAACTGAACGGCCTTGTTCACAACGTCGATCTTCTCGATCTGACGCGTGTACAGGACAACCCCGGGGGCCGTGCGACGAATGGGACTGATCACGTGCAACTGCTCGACCGCCCCCGACACGACCTCGGGTAGCAGCGGCTGAAAGGTGATGTAGTTCTCTTCGCTGACGAGAATCACTTCGACATCGAGGTTCGCTTTGTGAAAGCGTTTCAAACGGCGAACCAGTTCGCTCGCCGTGTAAACGCCGCCGAAGCCTCCGCCGAGAATGATGATTCGTTTCTTTTCCATCGAGCCTTCCACTGCCAGTGAAGAACTGCTAGAGCTACAATCCGCCTTCGGCCCCCTATTGTAACCAGTTTATTCGCCACAATCGATTCGCGGCGCTTGCACGTGAAGAAAGCCCTTTTTACAGTAAAACTGTGCGACTGGCGCGGCATTCTCTTGTTCTCCCAACAACCAGATTCCGCGGCGTAATTTTCGCCACAACAACCACTTTTCTGAGAAAGTATCCGGCGTCGCCGCGGACGCCCGGTAAGCACCGCATGAAGATTCGCCTGCTAATGCCGTCAGTCGATCCGCAAAGTCGACTGCAGTTTACGGTCTCGGTCTTGATTGACGAGCACATCGCAATCGATACCGGCGGGCTCCCTTACCTGGGCTGCATCGACGCGCAGAGGGCCGTCGATCACGTACTGCTGACGCACTCGCACATCGATCACATTGGCGGCCTGCCGCTGTTTCTCGACAACATATACGCACCGTCACCCGAGTGCCCTTCCGTTTACGCTGGCGAAGCAACATGGAAATGCCTGGAAGACCATGTCTTCAACGATCAGGTCTGGCCCAACCTCGAACGGATCGCCGGCACCGAATTCCCTTTCTATCGCAAACAGATTGTCGACGCTCATCGTCCGATCAAGATCGCCGGTTACCAGGTCACGCCGATCCCGCTCGAGCACATTGTGCCAACGTTGGGCTACGTGTTTGAATCGGAAACTGGCAGTGCGCTGTTTGCCTGGGACACGGCTCCGTTCTTAGAGTTCGACAAGATCGTTCAATCGATTCCGAACTTGAAGATCATCTTCCTCGACGCCAGTTTCCCCAACCAAATGCAATGGCTGGCCGAGAAGAGTCTGCACACCACGCCAGGGCAGTTCCAGCGTCAGATCGAACACGTGGCCCCGGATGTCCGTATCATCGCGGTGCACTTGAAGCCTGGGTTCCACGACCAGGTCAGCCAGGAGCTGAACTCGCTGGGGATGTCCAACGTGGAAGTTGCTTGCCGCGATAGGGTGTACGAGATCTAGCTGTGGATCACGAAGGTTAAAACCAAACTGGGCTACCCGACTGATCGTTCGCATTCAGGTGCCTACGCATACAACTCTGCCAATCTGTCGTGATACGGGCCGTCTCCCATCAGATCCAGGCTCATGGCCAGACGTTTCTGATCGGACTTGCGGGGCAGGTGTTCAAGCGCGGTGAGGACCTTTTCGACCTTCTCGGTATCTAAGCCTGAGGTCAGCGGCAGGCCGAGCCCCATGATGAACTTGGCACGCTGCAGATCAGCGAACTTGGCCGGGTCGTCCTGCATCGCTTCGAAAAGGGCGGTTACCGCTTTTTGAGCGAGCGTCAGTTCGTTCCAGTCGTGCTGCTTGGCCGCTTCCAGCATGTACAGGTACTGATAGACGGCGAACGACATCGGGCCGGAGGTAACACCGACGCGCTGTTTGTTTTCGATGTTCGAGCGTGGGCCTTCGCTGAGTGCCTGGGCCAGATGGGGATCCCACCCTTGCACAATCTTTAGATTGGCCAGGCGAGGACTCAAGAGATACTCGCGGGTACTGGCCAGATAATCGGCTTCGGTGATCTTGGCGGCCACGATCTTATCGCCACCTGGTAGATCGAGCAGTTTTTCGGTGGCACTCGCAGGCAGGGGAACGCCGCTGACATCGGGTATGGAATACACACCCACGGCCATGCCTGCTTCGGCAATCATCTCGACCAGGGGACTCATGTTCGCGATGATCTGAGCATCGGTGGCATGGGCAGGCAAGTTAGTGCCAGGGCGAATGAAGACGACCGGGTACGCATGTTCCCGCAGCAGCGCGACCAGCTTGCGATTCGCCTCGTCGCCATCCTCAGGGCGGAGCAGGGCCATGCGGACCAGTGATGGTGCGTTGGCCTGGGCCGCGACTTCAAACCAACGCTCAAGCTCTTCGACCGTTCGCAGATGGCCATGCCCCGTGGAAGCGGCGAGCAAAACGGCCTCGGCCCCAGCGGCAGCGAGCTTCTCGAGATAACTGACCAATCGCTTCTCGTCGAGCTTTCGCCGCGGCAAATCGCCGCAGGTCGGATCGAAGCAGGCCACCGTGGCGGCGGGGTAGTTGTCGATGGGGTTCTCGAGAATCTTCTGAGCAAGATCGTTCATGGGGCACGCTCGGGCAATAAAAAAGGGTGAGTCGACTTGAGCGACTCACCCTAGCTTAGAGCATATGAGGTGAAATGAAACACCTTGCTATGTTTGTTGGATGGGGGAACCCCTCACCCTGGCCCTCTCCCCTCAGGGGCGAGGGGACAAGGACTCGTTTCTCTGACGAGAAACTCGCACTTGCTAAATGAACCTACCTTAAGGAAGCGAGCTCACACCCATCAGGTACTTATCGCATTCGCGAGCGGCAGCGCGGCCTTCGTTGATGGCCCAAACGACCAGGCTCTGTCCGCGGCGGCAGTCGCCGGCGGCGAAGACACCGTCGATCGAAGTAGCGAAGCGGCCGTAGTCGGCTTTGAAGTTGGATCGTTGATCCGTTTCCATGCCAAGCTTTTCGACCAGGGTCGCTTCGGGACCAAGGAAGCCCATGGCCAGCAGGACCAGGTCGGCCTTGAAGATCTTCTCGCTGCCGGGGACTTCGGCCATGTTCCAGCGACCGCTGTCGTCTTTGGTCCACTGCACGGTGACGGTCTTGATACCGGCCACGTTGCCGTTGCCATCGTCGACGAATTCCTTCGACAGGATGCAGAACTCGCGAGGATCGTTGCCGAACTTCGCTTCCGCTTCCTGGTGACCGTAGTCAGCGCGGAAGATGCGAGCCCATTGCGGCCACGGGTTGTCTGGGGCACGCTCGGCTGGCGGCTTGGGCAGCAGTTCGAAGTTGACCATGCTGGTGCAACCGTGACGGATGCTGGTACCGATGCAGTCGGTACCGGTATCACCACCACCGATGACGATGACGTCTTTACCTTCGGCAGAGATATAGTTGCCATCTTCGAGGTTGGAATCCATCAGGCTCTTGGTGTTGGCCTTCAGGAATTCCATGGCGAAGTGAACACCTTTGAGTTCACGACCAGGGATCGGCAGATCGCGCGGCTTCGTGGCACCGACGGCCAGGATGATGGCATCGTTCTGTGCTTTCAACTCGGCGATATCGATGTTCTGACCGACGTGAGCATTGGTAACGAACTTGACGCCGGCGGCTTCCATCAGATCGACACGACGCTGGACCGTCTCTTTGTCGAGCTTCATGTTCGGAATCCCATACATCAGCAAACCGCCGATGCGGTCGTCGCGTTCGTACACGGTCACGTTGTGGCCGACCTTGTTCAGCTGTTCAGCCGCAGCCAAACCAGCCGGACCGGAACCGATCACGGCAACCTTCTTGCCGGTGCGGTGCTCAGGCACCATTGCGGTAACCCAGCCCTCTTCGAAGCCGCGATCGATGATCGAACATTCGATGTTCTTGATCGCAACTGGTGGGTTGGTGATGCCAAGCACGCAGGCGTTTTCGCAAGGTGCCGGGCAAACGCGACCGGTGAACTCGGGGAAGTTGTTCGTCTTGTGCAGACGATCGAGAGCTTCCCGCCAGCGGCCTTTGTAGACCAGGTCGTTCCATTCCGGAATCAGGTTATCGACAGGGCATCCGGTCGTGCTTTGGCAGAACGGAACGCCGCAGTCCATGCACCGAGCGCCCTGCGTTTGCAAGTGGCTGTCGGTGACTTCGATTTGAAACTCGTTGTAGTCGTTGATACGAACCAGCGGATCACGATAGGGAATGGTGTTCCGCTGAAATTCCATAAACCCGGTAGGCTTACCCATTGCTTTCGGCTCCGCTTAGTTGAACATCTTCTTCTTCATCGTGTTGCATGCGTTCTTGAAGGACACGCTTGTAGTCAATTGGCATGACCTTCACGAACTGAGTCATCGCATTGTCCCAATCGGCGAGAATCTTCTCGGCGACGGTCGATTGCGTGTACTTGGCATGCATTTGGATCAGGCCTTTTACCTCCACGATGTCGCTGGGGTTGTCCAACCGCTCTAGCTCGACCATTCCCAGATTGCAATTCTGCAGGAAGTTGCCTTCATAATCCCAAATGTAGGCGACACCGCCACTCATACCGGCTGCGAAGTTGCGGCCAGTCGAGCCCAGGACGACCACGCGGCCCCCGGTCATATATTCACATCCGTGATCTCCAACTCCTTCGACAACAGTGTGCGCACCGCTGTTCCGGACACAGAATCGCTCGGCAGCCCGACCTCGGAAGAAGGCCTGACCCCGCGTCGCCCCATACAGGCAGACGTTCCCCACCAGCATGTTCTCTTCTGCCTTGAAGGAACTTGACTTGTGAGGATAGATAATGACGCGACCACCGGAGAGGCCTTTGCCGACGTAGTCGTTCGCGTCCCCTTCCAGTTCCAGGGTAACCCCGGCGGCCAGGAAGGCACCAAAACTTTGCCCCGCCGAACCGTGCAGATTCACATGAATCGTTTCGTCCGGCAGGCCATTTTCACCATATCGCTTGGCGATCTCGTGGCTGAGCGTGGTGCCCACGGTACGGTTGATATTGATGATCGGAGTTTTGATCTGGACCTTTTCTTTCTTCTCAAGAGCCGGCTGCGACTTCTCGATCAGCATGTTGTCCAGAGCCAATTCCAAACGGTGATCCTGTTTCATCACATTGTATTGTGGCGAATTCGGATTCTTGTTTTCCGCTGGCTTCAAGAGTGGCGACAGATCCAAACCGTCAGCCTTCCAGTGCTGAATGGCCCTGTTCGTCTCGAGCAGATCGACGCGGCCGATCAGTTCGTCCATCGTACGCACACCCAGCTTGGCCATCAGTTCGCGAGCTTCCTCAGCGACCATGAACAAGTAGTTTACGACGTGCTCAGGCTCGCCCTTGAACTTCTTGCGAAGCTCTGGATCTTGCGTGGCAATACCCACAGGGCACGTATTGAGGTGACACTTACGCATCATGATGCAGCCCAGCGTGATCAGCGGCGCGGTCGAGAAGCCCATTTCTTCGGCTCCGAGAATCGCGGCGATCACAACGTCGCGGCCGGTCTTCAAACCACCGTCGGTCTGCAGCACGACGCGGCTACGCAGGTCGTTCATGACCAGGGTCTGGTGTGCTTCCACAATCCCCAGTTCCCACGGCAGACCGGCATGTTTGATACTGGTGAGCGGCGAGGCCCCCGTACCGCCGTTATCGCCGGCGATCAGGATGTGGTCGGCCTTGGCCTTGGCCACACCGGCGGCGATCGTACCGACACCGATCTCGGAAACCAGTTTCACGCTGATACGAGCCGCCGGATTGGCGTTCTTCAAGTCGTGAATCAACTGCGAAAGGTCTTCGATCGAGTAAATGTCGTGGTGTGGAGGAGGACTGATCAGACCAACACCAGGCGTCGAATAACGCAGGCGAGCGATGTACTCGTCTACCTTCTTACCTGGAAGTTCACCACCCTCGCCTGGCTTGGCACCCTGCGAAATCTTGATCTGAATTTCGTCCGCATTGGTCAAGTAGTTGATCGTCACACCGAAACGGCCCGACGCTACCTGCTTGATGGCCGAACGCTTCGAGTCGCCGTTGGCCAACGGCTGGAAGCGAATGGAATCTTCGCCACCTTCGCCGGTGTTGCTCTTACCGCCAATGCGATTCATGGCGATTGCCAGCGATTCGTGGGCTTCGCCGGAGATAGAGCCGTAGCTCATCGCCCCGGTGCAGAAGCGTTTAACGATCTCGCTGGTAGGCATCACTTCATCGATCGAAATCGACTCGGTGCCCTCTTTGAACGTGAGCAGGCCACGCAGCATGCAGCGGTTGCGGGCATCTTCGTTGACCAGCTTGGCAAACTGGTTATAAGCCTCTCGGCTGTTGGTTCGTGCGGCGACCTGAATGTTCGCGATCGCATCAGGGCTCCAAGCATGACGCTCGCCACCGGCCCGCCAGTGGAATTCACCCTGGTTGGGCAGCACCGGCAACCGGCCGTCTTCACGGACCGGGTAACCAAGTTCGTGACGACGCAACTGTTCTTCGGCAAGAACTTTGAAGTTCACACCTTGAACGCGGCTGGAAGTCCCCTCGAAACAACGCTTGATCACTTCGTCCTGGAGGCCAAGGGCTTCAAAGATCTGAGCACCCTTGTACGACTGGAGCGTACTGATACCCATCTTGCCCATGACCTTGAGGATACCCTTGGCAACACCTTTGCGGTAAGCAGCCACCAGGGAGTCGTCGTCGGGATACTCGTCGGTCTTGACCAGTCCGTCAGCGCGAGCTTGCCACAAGGACTCGAACGCGAGGTAAGGATTGATCGCGTCGGCACCGTAACCGACCAACAAGCAGTGGTGATGCACTTCGCGTGCTTCGCCAGTTTCCAGGATGATGCCGATCTGGGTTCGCTTGGCGGCACGCACCAGGTGGTGGTGAACCGCACCGGTAACCAGCAACATGCTGACTGGAACACGTTCGGCGCTGATCTTGCGATCGCTCAAAACGATGTTGCTGTAGCCTTCATCGATTGCCGATTCGGCCTCGGCACAAATGCGATCCAAAGCGGTGACCAGGCCGTCGGTTCCTTCGCTGCGGGCGAAAGTGACGTCGATAACCTTTGTCTTCCAACCACGATGATCCATGTGCGAGAAAGCGGCCAACTCTTCGTTGGTCAGAATCGGATGCGAAACTAGTAACCGGTGAGCATGTTCCGGCGTGGTTTCCAGCAAGTTGCTTTCCGGGCCGATGTAGCATTCCAGCGACATCACCACTTCTTCACGGATCGAGTCGATCGCCGGGTTGGTCACCTGGGCGAACAACTGCTTGAAGTAGTCGTACAGCATACGAGGCTTGTCGCTAAGACATGCCAGGGCCGAGTCATTCCCCATCGAGCCGATAGGGTCACGCTTCTGCTCGATCATCGGTAAAAGCATGAAACTGAGCGTTTCCGTCGTAAAACCGAAAGCCTGCATCCGCTGCAATAGCGTACCGGGATCGAAGCCGTGTGGCTCTTTGTTAGGGCTCAATTCAGACAGTTCGATTCGCTGTTCCAGCAGCCACTTGGCGTACGGACGCTCACGAGCGAATTTGCTCTTAAGCTCTTCGTCCGGAATCATGCGGCCTTCTTCGAAGTCGATCAGGAACATACGTCCTGGCTGCAGACGCCCCTTTTCGATCACGATGCTCGGATCGACGGGGATAACGCCCACTTCGCTGGCCATGATCACGCGATCGTCGGAAGTCACGTAGTAGCGGCTAGGACGCAAACCATTTCGGTCGAGCACCGCACCAATGTAATGACCATCGGTGAACGCGATCGACGCAGGACCGTCCCATGGCTCCATCAAGCTGGAGTGGTATTCGTAGAACGCACGCTTGTCCTCGGCCATCGTTTCGTGCTTCTGCCAGGCTTCCGGCACCATCATCATGACGGCTTCCTGCAGCGTACGACCGCCCATCAGCAGGAACTCGAGCACGTTGTCAAACGTACCGGAATCAGAGCATTCAGGCTCGACGATCGGGAAGAGCTTGGAGAGGTCGTCGCCGAATAGTTCGCTCTGGACCTGACCTTCACGGGCCTTCATCCAGTTGGCATTACCACGAACCGTGTTGATTTCGCCGTTGTGCGACATGAAGCGGTTCGGCTGAGCACGATCCCACGACGGAAACGTGTTGGTGCTGAATCGCGAGTGAACCATCGCCAGGTGCGTAGTGTAGTCTTCGCACTGCAAGTCTCGATAGAACGGCACCAACTGAGCAGGCGTCAGCATCCCCTTATAGATGATGACCTTCGTCGACAAGCTGCCAATGTAAAACAGTGTGCGCTGGACGAGGTTGAGGTCGCCGCGAAGCATGTGGCTGGCACGCTTGCGGATCAAGTACAACTGGCGTTCGAAGGCATCCCCTTCCAAGTCACCACCAGCCGAGACGATCAACATCTCGATTTCAGGCATGCAAGCCAGGGCAGTGGGACCGATGTCCGCGCCTTCAGGATTGGTGGGCACCTTGCGCCAGCCGACCAGAACCTGACCATGCTCTTCGATCAGGGTTTCCACGGTCTTTTTGCAGTGCTCGCGCGACTTGGCATCGCGTGGCAGAAAGACAATACCGGCGGCAAATTTACCCGGTTCAGGCAGTTCTTTACCCAGGTCTTCCTTGGTAACACGAGCCAGGAATTCCAGCGGCAGGGCCGTCAACATACCGGCACCGTCGCCCGTATTGGCTTCACAGCCGCAACCGCCACGGTGGTCCATGTTGATATTCATCGCCTCGGCATCGAGGACCAACTGGTGGCTTCGCTTGCCCTTGATATGGGCCACGAAACCAACGCCACAGTTTTCCCTCTCCATAGCCGGATCGTACAAACCTTCCTTACCGGGACGCTCGGTCCGATAAGTTCGCGTGGTCGGTTGGTTTGGCTGGATCATGGTTCTACCTTCTTCTAGCTAAAACTTCGGGCCGCGCGCCCGGATGTCTTCATTGGGGTGTCGGATCTAGTCGGTAGACAAGATCTCCGCAGGCTGATTCCCCGGGGAGACTTTGTCTTCGTGCGGGGAACGTTTTAAGTGCGTGCCGAAACTCCGTTTTCAAGATCACTATTGGCATCAGCAGCCTCTCCATCGGCGAAGCTGGCCGCAACCGGTTTGTCTTCCAACTCGGAACCATGGGCATCCGAGTTATCTGCTTTTTCGTGCAGTAGCTGAATGAAACGGCGAGCCGTCTTCCCCAACTCTTTCCCTTGCCGAGTCACAATACCCAGCGGCCGGGACAGGGGGGCTCCTTCGATAGGCACTGCCACGAGCGAGCCGGTTTCCAACTCGCGTGTTACCGTGTCGATCGGCAACAAGCCAAAACCGGCATCGATTTCGATGGCCCGCTTGATTGTCTCGATGTTGTCAAATTCCATGACAACTTGAACATCAGCCCCGGCAGAAGAGAGCACGAAATCAATTTCGCGGCGAATCTGCAATCGGGTGTCGAAGCCCACCATGCGGCGACCATCGAGTTCGTCCAGCCAGATCGTTTCGCGCTCGGCTAGTTCGCAGCCTGGGGCACAGACGAGGAACATCGGCTCGGCACGCCACATATCGACTTTGATGCTCTTGGATGCCTTGGGATAGCTAACCAGTCCAAAGTCGACCTGGTCGGTCTCGACCAACTGCACCACCGTGTCGGGATGGTGGTACTGGAGACGAACGTTCGCTTTGGGATGCTTGCCCAGGAATTCCTGCACGCAGGCATTCATGTGGCTGAGACCAACCGAGTAGATCGAAGCGATGGTTACCTGACCGGCAAGTTCCTTATGGAACGTGCGGACATCCTCTTCCAAGGCATAGTATCGCTGGACGAGTTGACGGCAGCCTTGGTAGTACAGCTCACCTTCAGCGGTGGGCACCAAGGGGCGTTTTGAGCGATCGATCAGCTTCACCCCCAGACGTTCCTCTAACTGGTGCACGACCTGGCTAGCGCCAGACTGCGAAATGCCGTTCTCATCCGCAGCTCTTGAGAAGCTGCGCTGACCAACAACGTCGCAGAACACCTTGAGGGACTTTACGTGCATAAACGTCTTTGGGAAGTGAAGGGGGAACTATGCGGAATTTAGATACTGGTGAAATCCAAGATTAAAATCCGAAATGTAAGGTTATTGACCCCAGCCCCCATCGTCAAGCATGTCGAGGTTTAAATTCCCTAAGTTTGCCAAGGGTGAAAAGTAGCAATTCACGTAAGTTGTGATGTGGACAGAAATTAGTCACACAATAAGCGGCCCGTTAAACGCCTTCTTCGGGGAATAGCTGCGCGTTGTTTTCCGTTAAGGTTTGCCGCCTTGAGAAGTGCTAGCAAATACGGGCGCATGAAAAAAGCACGTACTAAGACGTGCCTTGCATTACCGAGACTGAACTTAGGGCCCCCAGCACTCATGCTAATCGCTAGGGACACTCCTGTTTGTCAGTAAAACTTGCTAGTAAATATAGCAAATTGCGCAATCAACCCAACTGTACGACTTCGCGCAAATTGTGTTTTTACGGAGTCTTGTTCGGCAAGTATTCGTGATCGCGTTTGCGGATCACTTCGGCCTTCAAGATTCGGTCGGCTTCTGGTGCCGAAAGGCCGCCAGGCTCGCGACGGGTGATCTTGGAGAGCACGTCCTTCCCTTCGATCACTCGACCGAACACGGTGTGCTTGCCATCGAGATGAGGCGTTGCCTGAAACGTCAGGAAGAATTGCGATCCACCGGTGTTCTTACCGGCGTGGGCCATGCTAAGCGTACCGGCAAAATGATCTCGGGCATCCTCTCGGTAGCACTCGCAGAAGATGTTGTAGCCTGGCCCACCACTTCCATCTCCCTGAGGATCACCCCCTTGGGCCATGAAGTGAGGTAGAACCCGGTGAAAAGGAAGGCCATCGTAGAACTTCTTCTCGACCAGGCTCACAAAGTTCCCAACCGTATCTGGAGCTTCGTTTTCGTAGAGCTCGATCACCATATCTCCCTGGGTGGTCGACATCTTCACGCGGGGAAGGTCATTCGCTTCGGCGTCCTTCTTTCGCAGTTCTTCTTCACGAGCCCACTTTTCCTTGAGCTCGGTGGCCATAACGCCGTTCTGACCGACGCGATCATCGATCGGCAGCATCTTTTCCTGCAGCTTCTTGAATGCCGTTTCCGCTTCTGCGAAATGATCGGTTCCGAACGCCGCCACAACCTGGTTGGCCAGCAGTTCGTTTTCGTCGAACCCGTTGTCTAGAAGCAGGTGAACCAGACGATAGCCTCGCGGGTAGTCATCTTTTTCGAGTGCATCGGCCAAAACCTTGGCTAGAAAGAGCTTGGCATCCTGATCATCAGGCGAAGCAGCCAGGCGCTTGATCGCTGCTTCTTCGATCTTGGGGAGCAAGGCCATGCCTTTGGCGAGGACTTCGCTGTACTTTTTGCGAAGCTTCGGCAAGTCCTTCTCAGGTGCCAGTCGATAGGCCTGCTGAATGCTACGAAGCTCGGTGATGATCTCCTTCCACTGCCCCATCATCTGGTCGAAATCGTCCTGGGGACCGGCAGAAGGTGCTGCTTCGGCTTCCGGGGCCGCGCCTTCCGGAGCTTGGGCGAGAAGGGTCACAGGCACTAAAGAGACCAACAAAAGGGCTAACCATAACGTTCGGGCAGGCATTCAACGAACTCCTATTTCACTGCAAGCCCATCACGGGCGCATCTGGGGGGCGAACTCAATCTCCCGATTCTTTAGTACGGCCGCCCAGGGGTCAAGCAGCGGTAAGCCAGATTACCCCAGTATCAGCCCGGAATTCACTTCATCTTGAAGACCGCACGCCAACCGGTCGCGTGCGGCAATGCCTCGGCGAATCGCTCGCTCTGCTCCTGGACCGGCTCGACCGTGTAGAACACATTCGGCTTCAGAAACTTCACGGCCTTGAGCAGTTTAGAGACCTCACGGCGGTCGCAGCGCACGTAGATCAGGTCGACCGGGCCTTCCACCCCTTCGCCTTCGAAGGTGGTCGCACGGTAGCCGCTGGCTCTGAGGGTTCGCACAATTTCGGCATCGTCTTCCTGGGCAATGATACGCACCACCACCGATCCCAAAGCCAAGCGTCGCTCGAGCCCAATTCCAACGGCATTCCCCAAAGCAAACCCGCCAGCGTAGGCGACCATCAAAATCGGGCTTTCCGAGACCCCCATGATGACCTGCGACAAAGCCGCTATCCATATCAGAACTTCAAAGAAACCTAACACAACCGACAGTCCCATCCGCCCTTGAACGACACAAATCGTGCGCAAGGTACCAATGGACACGTCGATCATTCGGACCAGAAAGATCACCAGCGCCAAGACCCAAGGAGAAAGTTCCGAAAGCCATTCCATTTGACGACTGCTCGAAAGGTAGAGAGGAACCAAAATTGAAGCGTCATATTCTATCTCCGGCCTGGCGGTCGGGGGATAGCAGAAAGCAGGACATGCCCCAGGAAGACGGCCACCCGTAGCGAGGGTTCGCTGCTTAAGGGGTGAGACTAGTCGGCGAAGCTTCCCTGACGACTAACCGTGGCCGACACTCTCCGGTGGTCTGAGCCAATCGGTCCGCCGACCTCTCGTCCCCAGTACGTCAGATCATCGCTGATGAAGATGTGATCGAGCGAAAGCCCCAGCGGAAAGATCGGCTGCACATACCAAGTCGGTGTCACGTTGGCGAAATGCTCCGCCCTACGAAGTCCGCTGGCCCGCTCGAAATCGCGAAAGAAGGGTGACCAGGGGGTCAAATTAAAATCCCCCATGACGATCGTCGGTAACCCTTGATAGTCCGGCTGGGGATGCTGCACTCGGTCTGCCAACATGCGCAGGTGCTCGTTTCTCGATCGGAAGTTGCGATTGCCCGTGGGGGGCAAGGGATGCGTACCGATGATGCGGTACGGTGCCCCTTTCACGTCGACGACAGCTTCAATGGAATCGATCCCTTCATTCAATCGAAAGCTCTGCGAGTGCTGGATCGGATAGCGGGAATAGAGCCCGATGCCAAAGTTTCCGTAGTCGTCGGGGTGAACGACCCTGTACGCGTAGTCCGCGTTTGTGGCGGCTTCGATTTCTGCCGCCCACGCGGAATCGATTTCCAATACCACAAGAACATCCGGTTCAGCGCTGAGGATATCCTTCATCGCGGCATCGAAGTTTCGATTGCTCGTCAGCACATTGCAGACGGTAACGCTTATCACTTGCCGCACATCAGGCGATCCGCCGACGCGCTCCAGTCCTGGCAGAAACCACGGTGCATGCACCAGGAAACATGCCAAAGGAATGGTTAGCCAGACCCACCGACGATAGATCGCGCAGATGGCCATCAAAACGACGGCCACAAGAACCTGCTGAACCCGCAGGTTGGCCAGAAGATCCCACACCCAGTAGATGCGAGCAAATCCCGTTAGCAGAGTTGCCACAGCAAGCAGGACGATCAGCAAGCAAGAGTAACGCCAGAAACGAGCAACCAGAAATTGCTTCCATAACCGCCCAGGTTGCGAATCGTTCGATTCACTGGCGATCACGACTCGATCTCGTACTCTTTCAGTTTCTTATGCAGCGTATTGCGATTGATGCCCAATCGCGTGGCCGCTTTAGTTTGTACGTTGGCACACGAAGACATGACCTGGACGATCAGTTCTTTCTCGACGCGATTGACCACGCGCGAGTGCAGATCCTCTGCTTCGGGATCGGCATCTTGCAGGCCTTGCTGCACAACTTCGAAGGCCAGCGTATCGAAGTCGGCTACGCCACGGCCGAGGCTCATGGCCGAGCGATTGTCGCCACTGCGAATTTCGGGCGGCAGCAGATCGATCGCCAGTTCGTCCCCTTCCGCTAAAACCACGGCTCGCTCGACGTAGTTCTGCAGTTCACGAACGTTTCCTGGCCAGTTGTGGTCCTGCAATGCTTCCATCGCTTCGCGTTGGATGTGAACCACATGCCGATCATTGACTTCGCTGTAGACGTTCAAGAAGTGAGCGACCAGTTCGGGGATATCCTCGCGACGTTCTCGGAGCGGGGGAATACGGATCGGCACGACATTGAGTCGCCAGTACAAGTCTTCGCGGAACTTGCCTTCGCCGACTTCTTCCAACAAATGGCGGTTACTCGCGGCAATGACGCGAGTGTCAACGCGAATGGTAGCCGTGTCACCCACGCGTTCGAATTCGCGTTCTTGCAGCACGCGCAAAAGTTTCACCTGCAAGTGCAGCGTCGTGGAGTTGATTTCATCGAGAAAAATACTCCCGCCGTGAGCTGCTTCAAATCGCCCGGTGCGGTTACCAATGGCCCCGGTGAACGCTCCACGGACGTGACCAAACAGTTCGCTTTCGAGCAGACTTTCACTCAACGCACCACAGTTGACCTTCACGAAGGGGCCGGAAGCACGCTGGCTGAGGCGGTGCACCGATGAGGCAATCATTTCCTTACCGGTACCTGTTTCACCTAACAGAAGTACAGACGCGTTCGTTTGGGCAACTTTGCGCGTCAGGCGGTAGACATCCGCCATGGCCTTGCTGGATCCGATCAGGCCAGGGATAGGGGGTTCGTACCCTAGGGGTGCGTAATCTTGTGTGTAGTTGGAAGTCGTTTCGGAATACAGTCCCATTGCTAACCTACGGGCCGATCTTGGCCGGTTGGTCGAAACGAACGTCTTGGGTCGGCGCCTCGAGGATGTCCAGAATCTTGCCAAGCACGGCCTGAGTCTCGGGGTCCAATTCCTCCGAGGCGTTATAGCGGTCGTACTGAGCCACAATCTGATCTTTGGTGAGGAGTATACCGCGGCGTTCAATCGCGGACTTCAATGCATCAGCACATGCCTGACGCAGGTTAATTGGGTAGAAAGGATCGCTCGCATAGTCGATCAAAGCCGTCTGAGCGATCGGCGTACCAAGCTTGCCAAGCAAGCTCGCCACGTCGGCGGCAACGTTTTGGTCTGCCAATCGGCGAACCGCAATCTCTTCCACTTTCAGGAAGTCGTAGAAGTCATAGTCGTCTGGGGTATCGAGCATACGGCTGATCTGGGCAAACGCGAATTCCGCATCGGCTTCACGCTCGTCCGCCGGGACCAATAGACGCCCCTGGGCAAGGTACAACTGCTTTAGTTGAAAGATAAACCCTTCGACATCGTTCGGGCGAATCATCACAATCGTGAGAGGATCGTCCTTGGTTCGCAGTTGATAATGAACCACTTCACCAATCGGCGCGATAATTCCGATCGGTACCTCAGCCGTACGGCGATCCTTTCGAAGTATCTGAACTGTCTCCATCATGGCCGGCAATGCCAGCGGTTTGCTGATGAAGATCGCTTCGACGTCCGGAGAGGAATGGGCTTGCTTGAAAAACTCGCGGCCACCTGGCGTAACTAGCGGCTCGAGCTGAAGCTCTGACAAAAGGCCTGCCATGCGTTGGGCGTTCTGTTGATGGAGTTCGCCCAGCAAGATATTCCGCTTACCTTGAGCCGAAGCCATGAAGTCCAGCGTATCCAGCAATTCGGCCGAGCCTGCGTAGGGAGCCTTCGGGTCGATAGTCAAAATGCCCTTTGCCGCTGCCCGACGGACCCGATAGACCGGCGACTGAAGCGCCAAAGCCAATGGGCTGAGCTTTCCTTCGACGGCAATCAAGAGATCCGCGTTCTTGGTCGCGCCGATTTGCTCGCAGGCAACCACCGCACCCTGAGCGAATTTGCGATCTTCCAGGCCCTTGGTCAGGGCCGATTGCAGAAGTTCGACTCCATGCTTGTCGACCAGTTTCTTCAGTTCAACATCCGACTCGCCCAAGACACCCATGCGTTGCATGGCGGCTAATGCGGCCTGGACCTGGACTTCAGCATTGGTTTCGTCCAAAGCATAGAGATCCCGAAGCAACTGCCCAGCGGTGACCACTTCAGCATCCGCTGGCGGAACAGGCGTCATGACGACTTGTTTCTTCGCCGCATCCCATGTCCACAGCTCGACCAGGCCGTCTTCATTGACCGGGAACATTGGACCTTCCCCCAGATACATCTTTACCCGCTTGGCCAGGTAAGCTTTGACGTCGTCTGCGGTTGGTCGCGATTTGACGGTTGCGTCCAGATATTCGCCAATGGCCGAGCGAAGTTGATCGTCATCGGTCAGGACATAGGGGCCTACCAGGAACTGTGCGGCCCGGTCTAAATCGAGTTGCTTGGCAACGTCGACCAATTCCGCCACAAGCAATGGATCGGAACTATCCAGGGCAGCCAGAAGTGGACCATGGATGGCCTGATCCATTTGCACAAGCATTCGCTTGGCGGCAGGCCGGACGGCCTCTCGGCTTGGGTCGGCAAGTGCGACAAACAGGGGATTAGCGGCTTCCGCACCAGCGTTCTTCAGTTGTTTGGCGGCTTGATTGCGAGCGACTTCGTCCTTATCAATCAATTGATCGACAAGCTGGCTAAGTCGTGCTGGATCCTTGTAATACGCATCGAGTTTCGTCAGCAGCAGGGTAGCTGCTCTGGCCCCTTCCGGCTGCAGAGCGTCGATCGATTGCAAGCGGAAGATACGACCGGAACCCAGCTTCTGCTGAGCGGCCAGGACTTCGTCGACGGCAGGATCGTTTTCGATCAGCTTCGCCAAATAAGCTTTACCCAAATCGCCGCGACCAAGATCGGCGGAAACAATTGCCGCATTAATTAGCTGCTCGGCCGTAGTTGGATTCGATTCTTTGAGTGCTTGAATCGCGGCCGTATCCACAGGTGCGACCGGCGCGGGCTGTTCCGGTTGCTGAGCCAGGGCATCATTCGCGATGACCAGGCTAACAAGGAGAGCGATCGTAAAAGCAATCTTAAGGAATCGTTGCATCTGATTTTCGCAAGGTTAGTGGGATGGCATTTCGAACGAAAATGCCCATTCCTTGGCAAGGAAAAAATCCTGGAGGGTCAGCTCAATTCTAATTGCTCCTTCCAGCGAACCACTTGCTTTTTCACCATCTCGGGCGAGGTTGAGCCATAACTTCGGAATGCAGAGACCGCTCGCTCCACTCCCAGGATGTCATAAACGGATTTATCCAACGAATCGTTAACCGCCGTAAAATCCTCGAGCGGCAATTCGGCCAGACGACACCTCTTTTCCATGGCCTTACCAACCAGGCTGCCAATTTGATGATGGGCCGTCCGCTGGGGAGTTCCCTTGCCGATCAGATATTCCATCAGCGTGGTCGCATCTAGGAAGCCATCTTCCAGCCGCAAGTTGATCGACTCGATATTCAGGGTCGCGCCCTCGACAATCGAAGCGGTCAAATCCAGCGACCGGTGAACGGTGTCGACCGAATCGAACAGCCGCTCTTTGTCCTCTTGCAAGTCTCGGTTGTAGGCCAGCGGCAGCCCTTTAATGAGGACCAGCAGCGATTGCAGGTTCCCTATCACACGAGCCGTTTTGCCGCGTATCAGTTCGCAAACATCCGGATTAATCTTCTGCGGCATGATCGAACTGCCGGTGCAGAATTGCTGGGGAACCTGGATGAATTTGAATTCCACGCTCGACCAAAGCACCCATTCGTCGGCCCAAACACTGAGGTGTTCGGCGATCATGGTCAGGACGAACGCGTACTCGACCAGGAAGTCTCGATCGCTGGAAACGTCGATGCTGTTGGCGGCTACGGCCTCGAATCCCAACCGCTTCGCTACATTTTCGCGATCGATGGGTATGGTGGTCCCTGCCAAAGCAGCTGTCCCCAGGCTGCATACGTTCACGCGGCGGCGACAATCGGCCAGACGCTCTCGATCACGCTGGAACTTCTCGGTGTAAGCCAACCAATAGTGTGGGGCCAGCACCGGCTGTGCCCGCTGCATATGGGTGTAGGCCGGCATAATGACGTCGATGTCGGCATCGCAGCGTCCAACGAACGCGATTTGCAACTGCTTCAGCAGTCGATCGGTTTCGTCGATGGAATCGCGGATCCAAAGCCGCGCGTCGGTCGAAACCTGATCATTTCGGCTTCGCCCGGTATGTAATTTCCGGCCCACATCCCCCAGACGCTCGACCAGTGCGCTTTCGATGTTCATATGAACGTCTTCCAGTTTCTCGTCAAACTGGAAGTCGCCGTTGTCGATCTCCCCCTTGATAAGTGCAAGCGCCGTGGTGATTTGGGCTGCCTCATCACTAGTCAGCACACCCACATCGGCCAGCATCTCGGCATGGGCGATCGAACCACGAATGTCCTGGGCGTACAATCGGTGGTCGAAGCTAATGCTTTCGGTGAATTTTTCGACCCGAGCGTCGACCGCGGAGTGAAACACTCCACTTTGAGAGGGGCTGTTCCGGGACAAGGTTGCCTCAGAAATATGCAAGAGTTGGCGTGTAGGGAGAAACGTAAACCACTTAAATGCTAAGTGGATCGGTAACGACTGTCAACGCGCCAGACCAGGGGCTGCGCAGTTATTAAGCATCGCCAGAAACGAAATCGCATCCATGGATCGATACAGCCGGAATGATGCGCGCAATCGCGGGGAATTCGGATGCTTCTTGAGCATCCTGCTATTTACCGCAATCTATTTAGCCACACCAATGCCCATGCATCACGCACCACTTTCCTAAATTGCTGGGAAGCAGCAGAGACCGTTCACCAAATTGGCCTAAATCCCCATTATGTAATCAGTTGGTTCGGCTACGGGGCTATCAGTAACCATGACTTAGTGGAAGCGATGACGAATGGTTCGGAAATTCATTTTGTAATGCCCCATTCGCGCCCCTTGTTATCGCGTCGATCGTGCGGTTAAATTGGTGGGATTTTGCACTTCAAGTTCATGAAGACAGGGGCTACTGCGCGCCTGTCACCGCCCTCACTTCAGCCCAGTACGAGAGCCCCCAGTGCCGCGACGCGACGATATCAAAAAGATCTTGATCATTGGTTCCGGTCCTATTGTGATCGGCCAGGCCTGTGAGTTCGACTATTCCGGCACTCAGGCCTGCAAAGCGTTACGTGAAGAAGGTTACGAGGTGGTGTTGGTGAACTCCAACCCGGCCACCATCATGACCGACCCGGACACGGCCGATTCGACTTATATCGAGCCGCTGACCGTCGACATTCTGGAAAAGATCATCGCCAAAGAACGCCCATGTGCTTTGCTCCCCACGCTGGGTGGACAAACGGGGCTGAACCTGGCCATGGATCTCGACAAGCACGGGATCCTGGAAAAGTACGGCGTGGAAATGATCGGTGCTCGGGCCGACGTTATCGCCAAGGCCGAAGAACGCGAACAATTCAAGCAGGCCATGGATAAGATTGGCCTGGAAGTCTGCAAAGGGGCGACGGTCCACACGGTAGCCGAAGCCCGGGCAGTGCTCGAACAAGTTGGCTTGCCGGCGGTCGTTCGCCCCAGCTTCACCATGGGGGGTTCCGGCTCCAGCATCGCCTACAACCGAGAAGAATTCGACCAGTTGGTTCGTAACGGTCTCGATCAATCGCCGGTCACGGAAGTGCTGATCGAGGAATCTATCATCGGCTGGAAAGAATATGAGATGGAAGTGATGCGTGATCGCGACGACAACGTCGTGATCATCTGCTCCATCGAAAACTTCGACCCGATGGGCGTGCATACCGGCGACAGCATCACCGTTGCCCCAGCCCAAACGCTGACCGACAAAGAATACCAGCGCATGCGTGACGCCTCGCTGGCTGTGATTCGCGAGATCGGTGTCGAAACGGGTGGCTCGAACATTCAGTTTGCCTGCGATCCGACCTCGGACCGCATGATCGTCATCGAGATGAACCCACGCGTGAGCCGCAGCTCGGCGTTGGCCTCGAAGGCGACCGGCTTCCCCATCGCGAAAATCGCCGCCAAGCTGGCCGTCGGCTATCGCCTGCACGAACTGCCCAACGACATCACGCGCGAGACGCTGGCCTGTTTCGAGCCATCGATCGACTATGTCGTGACCAAAATTCCTCGTTTCGCCTTCGAGAAGTTCCCGGAAGCCGACAGCACGCTGACTACCCAGATGAAAAGCGTCGGCGAAACGATGGCCATCGGCCGTACGTTCAAGGAATCGTTCCAGAAGGCCCTGCGTGGCCTGGAAGTGGGCCGCTTCGGCTTCGGCTGCGACGGCAAAGACTTATGGGGCACCGACGAGCAGCCCACCGATGACGAAATCCGCGCGAAGCTCTCGAAGCCCAACGCCGATCGTCCCTGGTACATCCGCTACGCGCTGAAGTCAGGCATGACAGTCGCCCAGTTGAACGAAATCACCGGCATCGACCCATGGTTTGGCGATCAACTGATGCAGCTTGTCGAGTACGAAAACGAACTCGCCGAGATTGGCTCGATCAGTGAAATCTCGAATGAGAAACTGCTGCAAGCCAAACGCTGGGGCTTCTCCGATCGCCAACTGGCGACCCTGCTCAAGAGCAGCGAGATGGAAGTCCGTAGCGAACGCAAGAAGCGTGGCATCACGGCGATCTACAAGTCGGTCGATACGTGTGCTGCTGAATTCGAGGCGTACACGCCGTACTACTACTCGACCTACGAAATCGAAAACGAAGTCCCCGCCAAGAATCCGGATCAGCGACGGATCATGATTTTGGGTGGCGGCCCCAACCGAATCGGGCAAGGGATCGAGTTCGACTACTGCTGCTGCCACGCTTCGTTCGCGCTCAAGGAGCTGGGCATCGAATCGGTGATGGTCAACAGCAACCCCGAGACGGTCAGTACCGACTACGACACATCTGACCTGCTGTTCTTCGAACCTCTGACAACCGAAGACGTGCTGAACATCTGCGACGTCGTTCAACCGGACGGCGTAATCGTCCAGTTCGGCGGCCAGACGCCACTGAACCTGGCCCGCGGCCTGGCCAACGCAGGCGTACCGATCATCGGGACGAGCGTCGACACGATCGATGCTGCTGAAGACCGCGAACAGTTCCAGCAGTTGCTCAACCGCTTGAACCTGAAGCAGCCACCCAATGCGATCGCCCGCAACATGAGCGAAGCCCGAGCCGAAGCAGCCAAGGTTGGCTATCCGGCCCTGGTTCGTCCGAGCTTCGTGCTAGGCGGCCGTGCGATGGAAATCTGCTACGACGACAAACAGTTCGAGAGGTTCGTGGCCGAAGCGTTCCTGGTCGCCCAGGGGCAACCGGTGCTGATCGACAAGTTCCTGGAAGATGCTACCGAAGTCGATGTCGACTGCATCAGCGACGGCGAGAACGTGATCGTCTCTGGCGTGATGGAACACATCGAAGAAGCTGGCGTGCACAGTGGTGACTCGGCCTGTGTGATTCCTCCTTACAGCCTGCCAGGCCCGATCGTTCAGGAAATCCGCGAAGCGACCATCGCCATGGCGAAGTACCTGAAGGTGGTCGGTTTGATGAACGTGCAGTTCGCCGTGAAGCAGGAAGATGGTGTCACCAACGTTTACGTGCTGGAAGTGAATCCACGTGCCAGCCGCACGGTACCATTTGTGGCCAAGGCCACCGGCATGCCAGTGGCCAAGATTGCCGCTAAGGTGATGACCGGCTGCACGCTGCCAGAACTGGGGATCACCGGCGAACCGATTCCGGCTCACGTTTCGATCAAGGAATCGGTCTTCCCGTTCCGCAAGTTCGCAGGCGTCGACATCGTGCTCGGCCCGGAAATGCGATCAACCGGCGAAGTAATGGGGATCAGCGAACGGTTCAGCCTGGCCTTCGCCAAGTGCCAATTGGCTGCCGGCGTGGTTCTTCCACAACCGCAAGACGGCAAGATCTTCGTAAGCGTCTCGGAACGCCACAAAGATCAGATCGCGGACATCTCCGCCCGTCTGCGTGACATGGGTTACGAGCTTCTGGCCACCGACGGCACGGCCCGCCGACTGGAAGAAGCAGGCGTGCCTGCCCAGCGAATCAAGAAGCTGGCCGAAGGTCACCCCAACCTGCTGGACCTGATGATCGACGGAGCCGTTTCACTGGTCATGAATACGCCCAACGGCAAGGGTGCCCGAACCGACGAAGGCCGCATCCGCGCCGCCGCCGTCCAACATGGCATCCCATGCATCACCACCATCCAAGCCGCCGAAGCCGCAACCAAAGCCATGGAAGCCCTACGGAAGGAAGAGATGGAAGTCGAATCCTTACAGGACCGCTTCAAGCAGGTGAATATTCACCAAACGACGTAAGAACGTTTTCTGTGGTTAACCAATTCAAAACGCCAGGGAAGCCAAACTGTTCCCTGGCGTTTTTTGTTTCTTGAGCACCTGCAAAAACCAGATACTTGTGCCTGACAGATGAATGGCAAGTACTCAGGATGCCAAGAGAACTTTTTATTGCAACTTGGTGTCTTGGAACCATAAGCAAAGATCATTATCGCCACCAACAGCTTTTGATAGCACTCACCCCAAGGCCCCCATCGATGGACATACTTAATCACAATCGCGAAGCATGGAATCGCCAGGTCGATGAAAAGGACCGTTGGACAATTCCGGTTACCAGCGAAGAGATCAACCGGGCCAGGGGAGGGGAGTGGTCTCTGGTTCTCACGCCGACCAAGCCGGTTCCGCGAAGTTGGTTTCCTGATGATCTCACGGGCGTGAAGATTTTATGTCTTGCTTCAGGCGGTGGGCAGCAAGGGCCGATCTTAGCCGCGGCGGGTGCGGACGTCACCGTGTTTGACAACTCGCCGAAGCAGCTGGAGCAGGACCGATTTGTGGTCGAGCGTGACGGGCTAACGCTGAAGACCGAGCAAGGAGACATGGCTGATCTCAGCAGGCTTGCGGATGGGTCGTTCGATCTTATCTTTCACCCATGTTCAAACTGTTTTGCCGAAAACATTCTGCCCGTATGGCGCGAAGCATTTCGGGTGCTTCGAACAGGCGGGACGCTTCTAGCTGGCATCTGCAACCCGGTGCGATTTATCTTTGATGAAGCTGCCGAGAGTGAGCGTGGAGAACTGGTTGTCCGCCACAAGATTCCTTACTCAGACCTGACGCACCTCACGTCGGAAGAGCTGGAAAAAGTAGTGCAAACGCAACCACTAGCTTTTGGGCACACGCTAGAGGATCAGCTCGGCGGACAACTGAAAGCTGGATTCTTGCTGGCCGATCTGTTTGAAGATCGATTCGATGAAAGCGACTTGATCTCGCGTTATGTCGATACTTTTATGGCGACACGAGCGATAAAGCCGAACCACTAATCGAGCTCGGGCAGAGGATTCGATTTTTGCGTCTGCTCCTGCATTAACGTCCTTACCGAAGCGTAGGCCATTTCCCAATGTCCTTCTTGGGCCTTTTGGGCGATCCCTTTTAACCAGGCTGCTTCCTGGGATTCCAACTGACCATCTTGCGTCGACTGGTCGATCATCTGGGTAATCTTCGCGATCTTCGTGCTATCCCTTCTGCTGCATGCCGAGCCCAGTGCCATCGCATAGTCGTAACCTGTTGGACTGATCTCACCGAAGGTCGGGCGTGTAAGCCAATAGCCAAGTACCGCGACGACTAGAACAACGCCAACGGCGATCCCTGCCAAAGCTCCTTTAGATATTTCCACGTTCAGAACCCCCTCGACTTGATCACTTCCCCTTCGTTCATGCTCGCCAACTCGGCTGCCAGAATCAGGTCGATCGTCTCCGGCTGCAAACTGACAGAACCATCGCCGAACAAGACATTGCCGCCGCTGGGATGTTCGGAGTACATCTGCCCCACGTGAAGCGTCGGGAAGTTCATCGGGTGAATGATGGGATCGCCGGTGATGTCGAGCTCGCCGCCTGATGGCCCTACATGCATCATGACGAGTGTTGCCGCAGCGTCGGGACCATTCTCTGGGGTCGAATACCTCGGGTGCGTATAGGCACCGGGAATCACACCGACCCAGGTCTTGTCGCTCAGCTTCGAGGAATGTTCGCTGATGAAGAGCGTGTTCGTCGTGCCGTCGGTCACATCGCGGAAGCTAACCTTCGAGTTACGGTAGAAAGGTCCATCAGCCACTTTTGAAGCGTCCCCATGTATCTGTACCGTCTTGGTGGCTCCGGTATAGATATTTGTGAACACGGGGCCACTTGCTGACGATCCACAATCTCCCCAGCACGACTCTTGCCCGTGACTAGCAATGTAGTGCGATCGGCCAACGACGATCGAACTGCCATAACGTGAAAGGGCGTTTCCAGAACTATCGCGTAGGGTGAATGGATCATGGTCTCCGCTCGATGAGGGGCAAAGGTAGGCCTCCAACTTCGTATCGATAAAGGGTCGATTCGCTGAATCCCAAATGGAACGCCCCATATTCAGCGAATCGGTAATCGTTCGCTGTTCCATGAAAGGGAGGATTAGAGCAGCCCAGCCCCAGCCTGGGGCAGCGTCCCAAGTATCAGAATCGATCGCCGCCCAGGCCGGCCCATTGCCGTCTCGCGTCGCGTAGCTGACATACCCCGACGGAAACACACGGTGTGTCGACGCATAGTTGTGAACGGCCAAACCAATCTGTTTGAGGTTGTTGGTACATTGCATCCGCCGTGCTGCTTCACGGGCTTGCTGCACCGCTGGCAACAGCAAGGCGATCAATACGCCGATGATGGCAATCACCACCAACAACTCCACCAGGGTAAATCCACGACGAAACGAATTCATAGCAGCAAGTCCTCGCCTGACGATTACGCAGAACAAAAATGTTTATTTTTATTCACACACGCTATTAATTTTGATTACTCAAACATTAGCCGCAGCAATAGGCGATTGTCAACAGTCAAACAGAAATTTTTGGCCAGCCTAAAACCTGAGTGATAAAGCAAGAGCCGTTGCGATTTGGCAGAGTATCTGTCTGGAGCAAGGACAGATCCGACTAGATCTTGGCGACAAACTCGAGGCCTACTTTGACCTGTATCTCGCCACTTTCGAGATCGAAATAGATGACTCGGCCACTTGTACCGCCAACGTGCTGAGCCAATATGGGAATCTTCTGGAGCCTGAGTAATTCGCAGGCCTTGTCGATGTTCTTGCGGCCTACTTCATGGGTGGAACTCGAAGCTTTGAACATATTCGAGCCACCGCAGACTTTCGCGACGATGGCTCGACGTCGAGCTCCGCTTTTGGCCAACTGATCGAGCATCTCAGGAATGGCCGTATCAACAAAGCGACCAGGCTGCTTCGTGCACCCCAGGCTTTCACTAAGCATTGCATGAGCCAGGGCTCCATGCCGTGTCTCCTGACACCAAAGTGCGATACCGACGCAGCTTCCCAGCAACGTTTCCAGCACATTAGGTGCTGACGAGGCAACAATCCCGGCCATCGGCACGCGGATCGAAGTTTTGCTGAGATTTACGGTAGCCATTTCGCTATTGTCCCTGTCGATTTGGCAAGGTGCCTCACACGGTTTTGGGGTGCGAATAAATCTAGCTTACGGTGACCGGCGAGAATCCGTAGATGAAGTTTTCTCGTCGTTTCCCTTCACGTTCGCACAGCCTGAACCGCCAAAAGAAGCGATTATGCCCATCAAAACACCTATAACGCTTATTCACTCGCCACAGGTTTCGCATATCAGGCGACAAAATGTCGTGTTCGAAATTCCGCGATATCACGCTATTTCTCTACCGAAAGTTGACTTTGCTTTGATTAATTGGTACTAAATACTTCACAACTTGCTGAGCCTCTGATAACCTCCGCTTGTTCACCCTTTTACGCATTCATAAAGAAGAATCATGGCCAAAAAGAAGGCGAAGTCGGCGGCAGCGGACGCCAACAAACGAGTCCCACGCAAAGAGCCATACGATAGCGATCGCATGAGCAACGTGGTCGAACGTCTGCGCGAGCAAGCAGGCCGCATTTCGCAGTTGGCGCGAACGCTAGATGATGCCGATATCGACGAGGTCGTCATTGACGGACACGCCATGCTATTGCGCGGGCTCAATCAGATCGACAACTTCGCAGACAACGCTGCACGTGCCGTACGTGAAGCACGTACGATGAAGTTTGGCTAATCGAATAGGCCCATACCGCCTCAGAATAGACCTCCCGTGATTACGTTACTCGAGGAGATCTTACCATTCTCATTTTCTGCGCGGGGGGAGCGAATGGCCGATAAAAAGGTCTCCTGGGCCGCGTGGGGCTGGGTGACGCTGTTGGTGCTCATGCTGGTCATTCCAATTCTGGGAGTGGCCATCGATCAGGCTTCGGCGCTGGGCTCATTTCTTTTCCCGGTCATGGTCGGCACCATGTTGGGCGCAGCGACTCTTTTAGCAGCACTGTACGTCAAGAACTTTCCCTGGTGGTGGTCGATCGCGCTGGCCGTGTGGGCCTTGATGCTGGTCCTCTTTCATCGACAAATGGGACTGCTGCTGACCGGCGGTGTGCTTGGCTGCATTCTGGTTGTTTTCAGAGCCCTCTTGATACAAGCAGGACAGCGCATCGTTCGCTGGTACCTCAACCGGAGAAAGCCAGGGACGCCTGAGTGATCGTAGACGCCTACTCCTTCGCGTCCTCGGTCTTCTTATCGTCAGTCGCTGTAGTGTCTGGCTTTTCGTTCCAGAGCGTCTCGATCAATCGATAGCCTTCAGGATCGTGCGTTTGCAGTTCGGCTTTAACAAATGGATAGAAGTCGTTGGTTCCGAAGTAAGCTTCCGTCAACTCGGCAAAGTACTCTTTTTCATCCTCCATGGCGTAGTGCTTCTTCTTCGAACCATCGATATGACGTACCTCGTTGTATCCACCAGATTTCTTGGCCTGTTGGAATGCCTCGATGATGCGTGGTTCGTCGTAGCCCAATATTCGATCGTGATAGCCGTGTGAGAGTTCGTGCAGCAGCATGAATGGCTGCTCCTTCGTCCATTGCAGGAATGTCTTTGCGCTCGATACTTCAACTGCCTTGGCTTTTTCACGCAGAAAACCATTTTCGCCCAGCCAGTCCGCCGATACATGGTAGCAGGCGCACGGATTGGCCTCCGTATTGTCACTTTCGAGCCAAATCGGAATCTTCTGTAGCGCGGCGACCGCGTGCTCAGGCAGGCGTCGCTGAATCTCGTAGAGTTGGTAGTCGATCAACTCCAAGGCGGCGTCCCCGGTTTCTTTCTCGTCACGCAACAAGGTCTTATGCACGAAGACGTCCCAGCCTCGGATGCTCTGTTGGTGGTAGGCACTGACAGGGTCAGGCTTCTGGGACTTTTGGTCGCTGGTTTCCGCTCCCAAGACCACCGCAAAGATCATTAGCCACTGCATCGACAGACTCCTTAAGAAACCAGGACAAGGCTTGCTTAAGATTAGCCCAATGGGGATCCGATCGCAAAACAGAGAGGATCGCTGTTCCCTCTTAGGTTGCAGAATACTGCTCGGCGTATTCGACAACCCACAAATCGATCAGATCGCGAAAGTCTGCCTCTTCAACCTCGCTCAACTTTTCAAAGTGCGTTCGGTGGAACAGTTCCTTGTTGCGGATCATCCCTTTACCGACGAGTTCCAGCACGCGCACCGAAGAGTACGGCTTGACCGCCAGTTCGATCCGGCTGTAGAGATTCCGTCGCTTGGGTCCGGATAGGTCGAGATCGTCGCGAACACAAGCCCCGCCCCATCCTTGATCACCAAAGAGCGTTTCATACTGGAAGCCGGGGAAGTGGTTGGGCAGTTTTTGCAAACACTTTTCGATGTAATCCGAGATCTTGAGACGCAATCGACTGTGCAGCTCACGGCATTCCTCATCGGACATCGCGGCCTCTTCCTCCGCGCGTCGTTTCGATTCGCTCCGTTTCTCACCGCGCTCGATAGCGCGCTTCAATCGATCTTCAAAGTCGGACATACGTCAGTCTTTCCCCTAGGCAGAACTTGCAAGTGCGGTCAATCCATTATTACGCCTGATCGCGAAAGGAAAAACCACCGTTATGAACAGGGGGCCCTGTGGCATTCTCGGGGTTTGGGGACCGGAATGCCTGGGCGTTTCATCGGATGCCAGGCGTCAAAGCTCGAAACCTACTTCTTTGGCTTCTTCTTATCTTCCCGCTGCATATCGAAAAACTGCTGGAGATCGCCAAAGGAACGTAGCGGTTCCTTGCCTTCCTTCATTGCATCGGTAATCGGCTTGGATGGCTTTGGCTTGACGGCGCGACGCTCGTTGTGTCGCGGCTTGCCACCCTGCTTCCCCTTGCCATGTCCACCGCCGCCGGCCTGAGGCTTGTGACCACCACCTTTGCCCTTGGCCCGCTGAGGGCGTTCGGCACGGGGGGGGCGACTTGGGCGTCCTTGCGGCTTTTCCTTCTTTTCGACTTCGATGGAAGGATCAATCGCGGTAAGCGAGACGCGGCGGCGTTCGCGATCGATTTCGATGACCCATACGCGAATGACGTCCCCGACGCTAACGACTTCGTGTGGGTCGGCGACGTAGCGATCGGCCAAGCGGCTGATATGAACCATGCCGCTGTCGTGGAGACCAATATCGACGAATGCACCAAAGTCGACCACATTCAGCACAGTTCCCATCATTTCCATGCCAGGCTCCAAGTCTTCCAACTTGAGCACGCCACGGCGGAAAAGGGGAGGAGGGAAGTCCGCACGAGGGTCACGACCGGGGCGTGACAGAGCCCCCATGATGTCGCGAGCCAAGTGGACACCAATGCTCAATTCTTCGGCCAGCTTATCGATGTCGGCAGAACCGATCTTGGCGAGCAGTTGCTTGTGGTTCTCGTCCGAAGCAGCAATCTCAGCCGGTGCTGGCTGCGGGGCAGGCACTTCAGATACTTCTTCGCTAGACGTTTCCGAAACCTCGGCTGCCTCGCCGTTGGACTCCACCGCAACCGGCGAACTCTCTTCCGTGGTTTGCGTGGTCTCTGCGGAAGCAGGCTCGACGGACGCTTCACCTTCAGCTTCCGTCGTGGCCGTTACCGATGCGACGGCTTCGACGACCTCAGCTTCGGCGGCAGGCTCGATCACCGGCTTCTCTTCTTCCAACTGGAACGACTTCGGCTTTTCGACTATCGGCGGAGGGGATGGAACCGTCGCCAAAACTTCAGTCAACGAGCAACCAAGCTTATCCAGAAGCTTCGTGGCTACCTCGTAGCTTTCCGGGTGAATCCAGGTAGCATCCAGTGGATTCTCGGCCGGAACGACCTTCAAGAAGCCAGCGGCCTGCACGAATGTCGCTTCCCCGATTCCGGCGACTTCGCGAATCTCTTCACGGGAACGGAACGGCCCTTTCGCCTGGCGGTGCTCATAGATTCGACGGGCAGTCAGCTGATTGAGGCCCGAAACATAGCTCAACAGGGCCGGACTGGCCGTATTCACGTCGACGCCAACGTAGTTCACGCACGACTCCACGACGTCGTCCAGCGAGTCGCGCAGATGCTTGGCTTTGACATCGTGCTGGTACAGCCCGACTCCAATGTTCGAAGGATTGATCTTCACCAGTTCCGAGAGTGGATCCAGCAGACGGCGACCAATACTGATCGTGCCGCGGATGGTCGCATCGAATTTCGGGAACTCTTCACGCCCCAGTTCACTCGTCGAGTAAACACTCGCCCCGGCCTCGTTGACGATCAGGTAGCAGAGGTCGCGATCTTTCAGTTCGTCGGCAATGGCACTGGCAACGATCTGTTCGGTTTCGCGACAAGCGGTGCCGTTACCGATCGCAACAATCTGCGCGTCGAACTGCTTGATCATTTCGACAATTCGGCTGCGGCTCTTTTCGACGCGATCCTGGGGGCCGATCAGGTGAATCACGCCCGTGCCCATCACGTTACCGAACGGGTCGATGGCAACCAACTTGCATCCGCTGCGGAAGCCTGGGTCGACGGCGAGTACGCGTTTGCCGCGCACAGGAGGCTGCAGCAGCAATTTACGGAGATTACAGGCGAAGACTTCGATCGCGTGCGTTTCCGCTTTCTCGGTCAGTTCACGGCGGATTTCGCGTTCGATACCTGGGATGATCAGTCGATTGAGACTGTCGCGCAGACACTGCTTGAGATACTCTGCGTGTGAATGCCCTTCGGGAATCACGACCTCTTCAGCCGTCTTGATGATCTTATCGAAGTCGACTTCGATCCGAACCTTCAGGAAGCGAGTCCGATCCCCCCGATTGATGGCCAGCACTCGGTGTGGCGGGATCTTCGAGACCGGCTCGTGATGGTCGTAGTAATCTCGGAATGCCTTGTCCTTCTTGGCACGTTCCTTCTCTTTTTGTCGCTTGCGTTTCTCGCGGCGGATCTCTTGGATCGTCGGCTTCTTGCCACTGTCTTTGCCCCCATCGGCTTTGGTGGCCGGCTTGGTTTCGCTGGCCTCATTCGATTCGGCTGCCGAGGAATCGTCGCTGGTAGTCTCCGCTTCTTCGTGACTGGTGGAGACGTCTTCGATCGAGTCGAGATCGTCATCGTCGGAATCGGAACCGTCGTGTTGATCGGCGTTCTCGATCCGCGTGCTGGTCAACTGTCCTGTCTTCCAAAACAGTTTGCGAAGGCGTCCCCGCAGCAAAGCGTTTTCCGAAAAGACTTCCGCGATGATACAACCGACCCCTTGGATTACCGCATCGGTATCTGCCAATGATTTCTCGGCGTCGACAAATGCTTCGGCGCGAGCCTTCAGGTCTTTGGCTTCGTCGGCATCGCTGAGCACTTCCAAGGCCAACGGCTCTAACCCACGTTCACGGGCCTGGGTGGCCAGGGTTTGCTTCTTTGGCTTGAAGGGAAGATAAAGATCTTCCAGCAGCTTCTGTGTCTGTGCTTTCTTGATCTGCTCGGCAAGTTCTTCGGTCAGCTTCTCTTGCGACTGGATCGACTTGAGAATCGTCCGTTTGCGCTCATTCAATTGCCGCAGCTTTGTGTTGCTGCTTTGAATGGCGCGAATCTGCTCTTCATCCAAGCCACCGGTTTCGTCTTTTCGGTAGCGTGTAATGAACGGAACGGTGTTCCCGTCATCAAGCAGTTCGACAGTTCGTTGAACTTTCTCGAGAGGAATACCAACTTCACGGGCGACAACTTGAAGGTCCGTGACGATCGTCGTATCCATGTGGATGCCTGAGGAGCTTTCGCAAACTTGCGCGTCATAGATTTGACGTAAGCGCAGATGCTGGTTGACTAAAGCGATACTTAGTATCGATGATACCAGCACGGCAACATAGGGGCAGCGATGACGATTGTCAAGGATTAGCGGGGGGATACGGCCCCATATTTAACGCACGTTTTGCATGAATCTTGGTCTGCCACCTCGCAGTGGTGCCTTGGCATCACAAATCAGGGGAATTTGAGGAACTACGCAGCCTGACATTTTCGAGTCGCATTCAAACCATGAGCGCGCAAAAAAGTGCCGCCCCCAGAAGAATCTGATGGGCGGCACTCGCGTCTTCGTGTTCCAAATTGCGACGAACGCTTAGTATCCGATATCGAACGGAGCCGGATCCAGGAAGTCGCGCGGCCCGCGTGTGGTGTAATACGGATAGGTGACTTGGGCCGAACCAGGACCGCCTTGAACGGCCGGTGGCGGAGCACTTACGCTGGTCGGGTTATTGCAGGGGCTCGCCCCGATATGATGGCAGCAGCCACTTCCCGCCAGAAGGCATACGGCTGCCAGAATGAAGAACAAGCGATTCATGTTGAATTTCCTCGCGCGTTTGCGGGCACGGCGTTGGGTCGTTTGGGGGTCATTCATTTCAGCGCGAAGGTGCAGGAGCCTCGTGCCGAAATCTATCGCTCGCCAAGTGTCTCTACCAGGCAAGTCCACTAGGATTGATCGGCCTAAGATCCGGGAAAATTGAACAAATCAGGTCAATCCCTACCAGCCGTTACAGAATTCAGGGTTCAGCCGTCAGAAATGTTCCAGTGCTAGCGGAGCTTAGCCGAACTGGGCGTGCATCCACATTTTGGCCTGGGTGGAGCTCAAATTGGCGAGAATGCGAGTTTCTAGCTCGACCAGGAGGATGCCCAGTTGCTGTTCGAACGCCTGGTGCTCGTGCTTGAGCTGCATCCACAGTTGCTCCATGGCAGCGGCTGCTTCCATGGCGATTTTGCGAACAGCCAGCGTTTGCTCGGCCGTCAAATTGAGTTGCTGTAGAAACTGACTGTCCTGCTGGAAAAGCATTACCTTTTCTACACGATGCAGAGTAGGCAACGCCTTGGAAAACTCGATGAGCTCTGTCATTTCCGGAGTGTTCGGTACGACATAACCATGGCTGGTGGCATGGGCGATCTCCTTCCGCCAAGAACGTTCACCCGAGCCCAGAATCTTCCACTGCTCTAGCATGTCACCCCAGGCCAGTTCCGTTGTCGGAACCATCGAGGCCAGATGCCCTGAAAAGGACTGGGCCGTACAGTAAAGCGAGAAGAGGATGGCAAGCCCCATGGCTGCCACCAGGCGGAGATTTCGTCCGACCGAGTTTCGGTCCTCTCCGTAGATCTCTCGCACCACTCGCGTACCCAAACGCAAGCTGACACGTGATTTGGTGGCCGAGGCGGAATCATCCTCCCGAGGCACAATACTGATGATCTGGACTTCATATTCACTATGCCCAGATACCGTCAGTCGGGCGATTTCCCCGAATAAAGGGCAATCCGACTCGCAGACAAAACCTTGTTCTCCGAGTTTGCGTCGTGGGATTTCGACAGCGACAGCAAACCCAGCCATCGATTCGTCCAATAACTCCGCCTTGTAGGTATCTTTACCTACCCTCAGCTGGGCTTTGACCCGCGAGGGAGCGACGGAAAATCGCATCGAATTTCGACGATCGGAGTTCATCGGACTTCTGAACGCAATGAGAAAAGGTGAAGAGTTCACTGGAAGTATAGGTCCCATTCCCATAGGGAACCGGGCACCAATTCAGGAAAATATGAGAGAAACTTCCTGACCAGGCATTCACCCGGCCATCGCCGTCCAAATAATCCATACAATCGGCCATTAAACGAATAAGGTTTGCCTCGAAGGGGCTGACTGGCAACAATAAAACATCGCCAGTGTTTTCTGATTCCTTTCTATTGCTTGCATCAAAGCCTATGACTGTCGCCGCCAGCGTGGCCCAAAACACGGTTGAGTCTTACCGAAAAGCCGGGCAAATCTTGCGGGAGTCTTCGCTTCGGCGAGGCAATGTCGTCTACCTGGATACATCGAACACCGATGATGTGATGGTAACGGCCGACCTGCACGGCAACCGCACCAACTTCCGCCAGATCCTCCATATCGCCGATCTAGAGAGTAATCCACGTCGGCACTTGGTATTTCAGGAAGTGTGCCATGGGGGACCGACCTATCCCAAAGCGGGCGGGTGCATGTCTCACCTGATGCTCGAAGATATCGCTCAACTGGTGATTCGCTTCCCGAACCAAGTGCACTTTCTCATCTCCAACCATGAACTGGCCGAACTGACCGACTTTCCGATCATGAAAGCGGGCAAGATGCTCAACCTGATGTTCCGCTGTGGTATGGGACAAATGTACGGCGATGCCGTGCCAATGGTCCGGTCCGCCCAGTTGGAGTTTCTGGCGAGCCTTCCCATCGCGATCCGGATTGGGGATCAGATCATGGTCACCCATAGCCTGCCCAAGCAGTGCGACGAAGAGCCATTCGATACCTCGATCTTCGACCGGGAACTCACCTGTCACGATCGAAGTTGTGGTGGCTCACTGCATCGCCTGGTGTGGGGGCGTGACTTCCGCCAAGAGAATGTCGACTACCTGGCCGAGCAGTTGGGGGTCGAGCTCTTCATTACCGGCCACGAACCATGCCAGTATGGATTCGCTTCCCCCAATTCACGGCAGATCGTGCTCGACTGTTGCAGCCGACTGGGCAAGTATCTTATGATCCCGATGTCCAATGACCTGACTCAGGAAGATCTGCTGAATCGAATTCATTCTCTCCACGATCCTATCTTGGCAGCCATGTCCTAAAAATGGGCGACGATCCCCTTTTTGACGACGACACTCCCGAAGCCCATCAACCGCAGCCGAAAGGTCCGTGGCGACCACGCTTTGGCATCGGTTCGATCATGCTGGCCACCTTCCTGCTGAGCGTGCTCTTCGTCATGGGACACTACATGCTGAACGACTCCAAAGAAGGTGTCCTCTCCAATCGTTTCAGCTTCATGTTCGTCACCCTGGCAGCCCCGATGCTACTGCTGACCATCCTGAGCATTGGCAAAGAACTGTTGCGTTACTGGGAAAAGCAATCCCAGCGAAAGAATCGCAACTCGGCCGATTAGCCTACGCTCGATCGATACGAAGTCGTGCCGGTAGACCGCCTGGCATCTTGGCTTCATCCTGGGCGATCAATCGAATCACTAACCGTTTAGGAGCCAAGAGGGCATCCTTGGCATAGATCACGTCGAAGCTTGCGCCACCTGGGCCACTGGCAACCGATCCATCTTGGAGCGCTTTCTCGGCCTGGAAATGCTGCAAACTCCAACGCCGCAGCCAGGCAGCGATTTCATTCAAGTCGTGCTGTTGACTATCGGCGTAGACCTCGAAATCAGGCAAACCCAACTGAGCATTGCCAATCGTTTCGAAAATCACCCAGCGATCATCCAGCCATGACAATCGCAGATTAGTAAACAGATCAAGCGGTGGAATTCCCGTAAGCTTGCTCGCCGGTAGAATCTCGTCGAGCATGGCAATGGGGAGCAGAACTTCACCGCCTGGACAGAAGTAGGCAACGACTTCAGGCATCGCTCCGATAGCGAGACTCACCCTCGCGAGCTCAACGGCAATCGCCATCTGCTCAGTTGGCGAACACAGATCGGCCGGTGATTGAAACCGTTGAACGAGCACAACGGCTTGATGCTCTTGAACGGCCTTGGCAGCGTCTTTCCAATTCACCTGAAATTGAACGGCCCGCTTCAAGCCATCTGTGAAAGTGTGATCGCCCCAAGTTCCTATGTGAGGTTCGATTACTTCTGGCCAACGAGCATGATGAACATTGATCCACAGATCAGGTCCCTGCCCGCGCAATCCTGTCCTTAGAAACTTATATAGAGTCCCATCCGACTCGATGCCATCTTCCTGATAACACTTAATGCCGTTGTTGTTCAGGTGGCTTTCCAATTCATCCATCGTCAGGCACCGCTTGGTCAACAGTGCCACGGTTTGAGTTGGAGTTGCGATTGCCACCTGACGGTCCCTCTTTCGTACACCAAGCGAGCCGCGCGGGTCACCTATTTCACCGCGTCGTTCGATTCGGCTTTCAATTTTTCCAGCTCTTCGGCCGTCGCGTCAACCGTTTGGCGAATTTGTTCTTCGCTGTGGCAACTGGTGATGAAGAACCGCAGACGCGCCGCTTTCTCTTCCACCGCGGGGTACATAATCGGCTGCACGTTGTAACCGCGAGCGTACAAGGCTCGCGACAGCCGCAAGGCCAGCAGCGAGTTACCGGTGATCACCGGAACGACCGGCGTATTGTTGCTGAGCCCCGTATCGAGTCCTCTTTCCTTGGCCAGCTTAAGGAACAAACGAGAATTGCTCATGCACTTGGCGACCACTTCGGGGTGCTTCTCGATTCGCTCGAACGATGCCAACGCCGCGGCCGCGTTCGACGGGGGCATCCCCACGCTGAACACAAAGCCAGGGGCCGTGTACTTGAGGTACTCGATCATCGTCTTCTTGCCGGCGATGTAGCCGCCGCAGCTACCCAGAGACTTGCTGAGCGTAGCCATCAGGAAATCGATGCGCGAGCCTGGGATGCCGTAGTGCTCGCAAATACCTCGGCCTGTTTTGCCCATCGTGCCGATCGAGTGGGCCTCGTCGACGAAGAGCATTGCCTTGTGCTTTTCCTTGATCTCGACCAGCTTAGGCAAGTCGCAGTAGTCGCCGTCCATGCTGTAGACACCCTCGACCACAATCACGGCCCGGCGGTACTTACCCCGCATCTCGGCCAGCATCCGCTCGCAGGCAGCCGTATCGTTGTGCGGAAAAGCACGGCGCTGAGCGCCCGAAAGGATACACCCTTGCACCAGGCTGTTGTGGGCCAGTTCGTCGTGCAGAATCAGGTCGCCTGGGTTCATCAGGTGGCCGATCGTGGTTTCGTTGGTCGAGTGACCACCGACGAAACAAACCGAACTCTCAGTACCCAGGAACTGGGCAATCTTGCGTTCCAGCTCGCCATGAATCGTCTTTTCGCCCGAGACCACACGACTGGCGGAAACGCTGGTACCGAATTGATCGATCGCGGCCTTGGCGGCGGCGGTAACTTCCGGATCGCCGCTGCTGCCGACATAGTTGTAACTACTGAAGCAAATGAACTCGCGACCGCCAATGATGGCCGTATCCCGCGTGGTTCCTTCGTGGACGTCGAAGTAAGGGCTTTCCATCCCCATCCGAGCAAACCGCGCGATACGCTCTTGTAGCTCGATCACTTCAGGGAACTGGTCGGTCTGGAAGTCGGACGCGGGAATATCTTCCAGGGCACGGGCAGGCTTTTCCTTCGCCGCTGGTGCCGAAACTTCGCCACCGCCGCTCGATGTGAAATCTCCTTCGACTCCTACCAGGTTCGCCACGGCGGTCGCCAGGCTGGTAACGGTGGTATCTTGCGAGAACTCCTCGACCGGAATGTCGATCTCAAGCTCGGCTTCGATCGCGTTCTTCAGTTCGATCCCCATCAGCGAATCGAGTCCCATTTCGGCCAATGGCTTGGCGCGATCCAACTGCGAAGCACTAATACCAAGCGTCTTGGCGGCCTGATCGGCTACATAATCGCCAATCATCGCGGCTCGCTTGTCGTCATCCGCTGCCCCCAAACGATCGCGAAGCGCCCCGCCGGTGGCCGCGCCAACGACGCGTTCTTGCCGATGAATCTTGGCGAGTTCGTCCAAGAGACGCGGATGCTTGTTGCGACCAAACTGCTTGAGGAACTTCGACCAGTCGACCGGAAACACACCCACGTCGGCGTAACGCGTCGGCAGAAGCTCTTCCAAGGCCAGCAAACCTTGCTGCGGAGCGATCATGCCTAAACCAATTCCAGCGAGTCTTCGGGCATCGGCCGACTTGGCCATGCCACCGCCGCTCCATGGCCCCCAGTTGATGCTCAGGCCGGTCAGCCCCTCGGAACAGCGACCGGCGCACAGGGCGTCCATAAACGCGTTCGCTGCGGCATAATTGGCTTGCCCAGGCGAACCAATCATCGCGGCGATCGACGAGAAGCAAACGAAGTAATCCAACGGCAGTTCGCGTGTTTGCTGATGCAAGTACCACGAACCATCCACCTTAGCCGGCAGTACCTTGGCAAACCGATCCCACGACTGCTGCGCGATCGTTGCGTCGTCCAGCACACCGGCAGCGTGGAAAACGCCTGCCAAGGGTGGAAGTTCTGTTTTGATGAATGCGAGCACAGCCGCCACTTGATCGGCCCTGGCGGCATCCATGGTCGAAATGGTGACCGTAGCTCCTTCACTTTCCCAGCCTGCGATCCGCTCGGCAGTCGCATCGTCGGCCTTGCCGCTGCGACTGGTAAGCACAATGCTCTTAGCCCCCTGCTCGATCAACCATTGAGCAAGCTCTAACCCAATCGCCCCGGTTCCGCCGGTGATCAGATAGGTGGCATTACCGCGAATCAACGGACGCTCGCCAGTTGGTGGCGTCATCTGCAGCACAACCTTACCCAGGTGCTTGGCCTGCTGCATAAAGCGAAACGCTTCAACAGCGTCTTCGATGCGATAGGCCTGGAAGGGAAGGGGAGTCAACTTATGCGACTCGAACTGCGGCAACAGTTCTGCCAGCATCGCCGCGATTAGGCCAGGCGACTTGCGTTCTTCGTCCCCAAGATCAAACGGGAAGTAAGTAGCACCGGGTCGCACTTCCGCAAACTGCTCAGGCGTCCAGACACCGATCTTGCCGATCTCGACAAAACGGCCATCCTTTGCCAGGCACTCGACACTCTTGGGAATGAATTCCTGGTTCAAGCTATTGAGGACAACATCAACCCCTTCGCCGGCCGTCGCTTCCAGGATCTGATCACTGAAGAGGGTCGTCCGCGAGTCGTAAACATGCTTGATCCCCAGCGAATGCAGGAAGTCCCATTTCCCTTTGCTGGCGGTCGCGTAGATCTCGGCACCGACCGCTTGTGCAATCGCAACCGCAGCTTGCCCCACGCCACCAGCTGCGGCATGAATGAGAACTCGTTCTCCTTTGCGAAGCTTGGCCAGTCGTACCAAGCCGTAGTGTGCGGTCAGGAACGCAAGCGGAATTGTCGCCGCTTCGTCAAACGTCTGACTGCTCGGCTTCTTGGCCACGTAGTTTTGATCGACCAGCAAATGGCTAGTCATGCTTGCCGTGGAAAGCGCGATAACCTCGTCGCCGACGCTCAGGTCCTTCACCTTGTTGCCGACGGCAGTGACGACACCACTGCACTCGAAGCCGAAGGTAACGTCCGCTTCAGTAAGAATGCCGATCTCTTTCTCGTATTCCTGCAGCATCCCAAGCGCACGGAGCACATCGCGGAAGTTGAGTCCCGACGCTTTAACCGCTATCTCAACTTCGGTCTCGCCTGGTTCGATGCGCGGCTTGGGAACCAATTCCAGATTGGTCAGCATGCCGAACTTCTTCAGGCCCAACTGATAGGGCTGTTCAGGAATCGTCAACTCGCCATCGGCCGCTAGTCGCATCGGCATCAGTCGCGACGAAAATCGTTTCTCGCCCCGCAACGCAATTTCCGTTTCCGAGTCTGGCACCCAGATCTCGCCAAACAGACGGCCAGCCGTATCGCGGTCGGCAGCATCGACATCGACTCGTGTGCAATTAAGCTTCGGCAGTTCGTTGGAAATCACACCAGCCAGACCCCACGTGGCGGCTTCCAGCGGATGGCCAATCTTGTCGCCCGGGTAAATGCGTTGGGCACCAAGCGTGACCACATAGAGCCGCGGGGCCTGATCCTCTTGCTGTCCCAAGGCCTGGGCAACGTGCAGCAGCCCTTGGCAGCCCAGGGCATGATCGACCATCGACTCGTTCGCTTTGCCGGACAAATCCTGTTGTGCCCACAGGTAGATCACCCCGCGCAGCTTCCGTGTATCGGAAAGCTTAAGCGACTGGAGCAGTTCGACGAACTCGGAAGGTTCGGCCGGATCGAGCATGGCATCGACTTCGCCAAACTCGAGCTCGGTGCCGGGGAACACTTGAAGCACCTTCTGCTTGCGTTGCTCCAACTGCTCGACGAGATACTCGGTCATCGGACGGCCATCGCCGAAGATGAGCCAAACCGATTCTTCCTTCTCATCGACAGTCAGCGGGCTACCAATCCGCGGCGTTTCGAGCCATTTAACCTCGTGGTACCAGCGATCGACGTCAGCAACCAAACGCTTCTGCAGGTCGATCTTGGCGAGACGTGCCAGCTTCAAACCGCGCACTTCGGCCAGGACTTCCCCTTCTTCGTTGGCCAGCACAATGTCTGCTTCGACCTGCGGCATTCGCCCCGGCTTGCGTCCCACGACCTTCGACCAGCAAGCAACCCGCTGCGGCGAGTGCGCCTCGAAGCAGGTCACGCTGCCGACACCAATGGGGATGAACGTCGTGCCTGGCGTCAGTTCGTCCGCCAGCAAACTGCCGACCGTTTGGAAACAGGCATCAAGCAATGCCGGATGCAGACGGTAGTTGCGCGCATCGCTTTGAAGCTCGGTGGGGAGAGCAACCTCGGCTAACGCTTCATCCTCCCCATTACCTAGCTGTTTGATCCCCTGGAAGGCATGACCATACTGCAAGCCGCTTTGTTTTGCACCGGCATAAAACTCGGCAACCTCGACCTGCTTTTCCATCCGGAAAAATGCTTCCTGGAGGTCAGCCTTCTCAGGACGAGCCGCAGCGGGAGCGATCTTGCCTGCGGCGTGCAGTTTCCAGATCGTATCGTCGCTTTCCGAAGTCTCGGCGCTGAGAATCCGGAAAGAAGCGTAGCCGAACTCTTCTGGCGTGAGGACAATCTGAACTGTCTTGGAATGCTGCTGCTCGAAGACCAGTGGCTGCTGAACTTGCAACTGCTCGACGGCATACTGTCCCTCTTCAAAGTGTGCACTAGCCGCACCGAGGGCCAATTCGATATAGCCGGTCGCCGGAAAGACGGGGTTACCGAACAGTTGATGATCGTTCAGATACGCTGGAAATCCAGGTGCTAGATTCGCTTGAAAGAGCACCTCTTCGGTTGCTGTCGGAATCTTCACACCTAAGAGAGGATGCGAAGTGCGGGCAGGCATCAGCCCGGTACCAGTGCCGAAGTCTTCGCCGCTGGATACCGGCATCGTATCGGGTGCCCAGAACCGGCTCCGCACAAACGGATAGGTGGGCAGGTCAATCCGTTTTCGAGCATACGGGGCGTCAAACGCTTGCCAATCGATTGCAACACCAATCTCGAACAACTCGCCCAGCGAGTTAAGCATCATCTGCCAATCGTCTCGCCCACTACGCAAGCTCGGGAGCCAGGCGTTCTCTTTGCCAGGCACACTTACGCGGCCCAATCCCGAGAGAACTGGTTGCGGGCCGACTTCGACAAAGACGTTGCCTCCCTTTACCGCGATGGCCTGGATGCCATCGGCAAAACGAACGGCCTCACGCAGATGTTGACGCCAATACTGCGGCTTGGTGAACGCATCCTTCGACAGTTCACCGGTCAAGTTCGCGGCAATCGGAAACGCGGCCGGCTTCAGCTCTATGGAAGAAACGGCTTGCTCGAATTCGTCGAGAATCGGGTCCATCAACTTCGAATGAAACGCATGCGAGACCGTCAGACGCGTCGCACGAATGCCTTCGGTCTGGCATAGCTCGGCAACTTGATCGATCGCTTCCGCCGCACCGCTGAGAACCGTCTGCTGTGGGCTGTTGACCGCGGCGATACCTACCTGGCCGGCATGTCCATTGAGGAGCGTTTCAACACGATCGGCTCCTGCCGAAACGGCCAGCATTGCGCCGCCAGTCGGCAAGCTTTGCATCAACTTGCCGCGCAGTGCGATCAGCTTTAGCGCATCTTCCAGCGAGAAGACACCGGCAACGCACGCGGCGACGTACTCGCCGACACTATGGCCAATCGCCATGCTCGGCGTAATGCCCCACGACTTCCAAAGCTGGTACAAGGCATACTCAGTGGCAAACAACGTTGGCTGCGACATGGCCGTCTGATGAATCGTGTCGCTGTCAGATTCGGCGAACAGCACATCCAACAGCGGCACGTCGTACTTCTTGAGTTCGGCAGCGCAGCGGTCGATTGCCTCGCGGTAGACCGGGTGAGACTGGTAGAGTTCGCATCCCATGCCAGCATACTGCGACCCCTGGCCGGTGAACAGGAAGACCACTTTGTTGCGGCGACGAACCGGTTGGCCATCGGTTGCGTCTTTCGCTCCTTTTTCGACCAGCTTGTGCAGCGATGCCATCGCTTCTTGCTTGTCGGTGGCATTGACGAATGCCCTGGCATCGAGGGTCGAGCGACCAACGGCCACGCTATGGGCGAAGTCTGCCAGCGAAATCGATTCGACTTCCAGCTCTTCCAGGTAACGCTCGGCCAGCAGCGGCAGGCCGTCGTACGTTTGCGTCGAAAGTGGAATGATGTGGCGGGGGCGATCTTTCTGGGATGTCGCTTGAGTTTTGGCTTCCTTGGAAACGTAGTCACCGATAATAACGTGACAATTCGTTCCGCCGAACCCGAACGCGCTTACGCCGGCCAGACGACTGCCGGCCACGCTATTCCACGACTTGGCCTCGGTGACGATCTCGACCTGGGCACCGCTCAGGTCGATGTACGGGTTGAGTGTTTCGAAATTCAAATGAGGCGGAATCTGCCCCTTGCTCAATGAAAGCACAAGCTTTAACAGGCCGGCGATCCCCGCAGCCGATTCCAAGTGGCCGATATTGGTTTTGACGCTTCCCAACCGCAGCGGATGCTGGGCATCGCGTCCCATGCCCAAGACGTTCTTCAGGCTGCGGACTTCGATTGGATCTCCCAGCGAAGTACCGGTACCGTGAGCTTCAATCAATTCGATCGCTTGCGGCTCAAGCTGAGCATTATCTAAGGCCGCTTTCAGCACTTCCTGCTGAGACGGACCATTCGGCGCGGTCAGGCCGTTGGTGAGACCGTCTTGATTGACCGCCGTACCATGGATGACGGCGAGAACACGATCCCCGTCGCGCTCGGCATCACGCAGACGTTTCAGAATAACGGCACCACACCCTTCGCCGCGGACATAGCCATCGGCACTGGCATCGAACGTCTTGCAGCGTCCGTCAGGGGCCATCATGCGTGCCTGACAGAAGGTGATTGTTCCTTCCGGAGTCAGGATCAAGTTAACACCGGCGGCAACCGCCAAATCAGTTTCGCCTGACTGCAGGCCCTGGCAAGCCAGGTGAGCCGAAACCAAAGAGGACGAGCAGGCCGTATCGACGGCGATGCTTGGCCCACGAAAGTTAAACAGGTAGCTCAATCGATTGGCAGCGATCGACAAGCTGGTTCCGGTGGCGCTGTACGCACTTAGGGAATCGAGCCCTCGGAACAGAAGCCGTGCATAGTCGCTGTTGCTGATACCGACGTAAACACCAGTCGCGCTGTTGCCGAGCGACTTGACAGGGATGCCGGCATTCTCGAAAGCTTCCCAGGTCACCTCCAACAACAATCGCTGCTGGGGGTCCATCTTTTCGGCTTCGCGGCCACTGATGCCGAAGAGGGTCGGATCGAAGTCCGCCACATTGCTTAAGAAACCACCCCGCCGGGTATACATCTTGCCGGGGGTTGCTGGTTCGGGGTCGTACAGTCGGTCGACATCCCAGCGGTCTGGGGGCACTTCGCCAATGGCGTCCCGACCTTCGATCAGCAAATTCCAGAAAGCTTCCGGGCTATCAGCCCCGGGCAGACGACAACCGATTCCGATAACGGCAATCGGTTCATGTTTTGGCTGCATCGAAAAGGCTTCCGTCGCAGGTGAATGAAAGCAGGCAGACTCCGGGCGATGGGGGCTTTACTTCTCGCCCGCCAGGTAGCTGGAGAACTCTTCGATCGTCGGGTAATCGTAAACGATCGTCGGATCAATCCGTTTCCCGAGCCAGTTTTCCATATCGCCCGTCATCCCGATGGCCGTGGCCGAGTCGAGGGCGAAGGAATCGAAGGTGGCGCTAGGGTCAATGGAGTTGGGGTTCGTGTCCAACTCTTTGGCAAGATAATCGATAATCCAGTCTTGGATTTCTTCCGCGGACTTAGGCGCATCGCCGGAAGGTCCGGATGGCTCGGCTGTCATTGAGCACCTCGTGGCTAAGGGTAACACAACAGTTTACCCATTATCCGCCTTATCGACCACTGACCCAACCGAACGTTTTGATCTCTGGCGAGTCTTCATGAGTCGACCCAACAGCCCCTACAAACCCTTCACATGGCGCAAGTTCCATCAACCGAACGGTTGGAGCCTGGGGAAAGAAGTCGAAATGGTTTACGACCTTGCGCGACTCCGGGGCCTGAAGATCAAGCGTTAAGCGATCCAGGGGGGCACGCAGCCCGACCCCGATGGTCTTCAAATAGGCCTCTTTGTGGGTCCAGAACCGAAGAAACTGGTGGAATCGATCCGCTTCCTGGTAGGCACAGATGTCTTTGCGTTCCGAGTCGGAAAGGCATCGCTCGAGCATACTGGCAAAACTGCGGACTTTGCGGATACGTTCGATGTCGACCCCAACTTCCGCTCCCAGCGAAACGGCAACTACTGCCAGCTCTTCAGAGTGGGTCAAATTGAAGCGGATTTGGCCTGCCTGGCCCTGAATGATGTTCGGTTTGCCAAATTCGCCAGCTTCATAGGTGATTTCCGCCGGATCGACATCTAAGTAGCGGGACAAAATATCCCGCAGAGCGGCGTGAAATACGACGAATTGCTGAGCCTGGTTTTCGCGAAAGAACTTCGAGGCCCGCAGCTGTTCGGCTTCGGAAAGCTGCTTATGCAGTTGATCGACGCCCGACAGACCTTCCTCAAGCGAAATCCGCCACAGGTGCAGTTCCGTTTGAGCGATCTCCAGCTGACGCATCGGACGCGGCAGGGGAAACGGCTTCGTGGAAAGTTGAATCATTCGTGGTGGGCCCGTTAGGGGGTGGGGTAATGATCAATCGGAAATTCGCTATAGGACGACTTCGACCAATTTGGGGTCACTCGGCCATTGTTTCCAACCAAGTGCAACTAATCATCAGAACCCCAAAACCTTCGCAGTGCTGACCAAACGAAACGATCTGACGACCATTAAAGTGGTGGGAGTTCACCTCTAAATGTACTGTGGAAATTTTCGCCACCGGGGACAAATAGGCAAACTGGAATAAATATTGGCCAGCCGCAAGTCCTGCGCCAATCCCCCATCTTGGCACAAGACACCTCCGCAGAGGGGATCCGGCGCAAGGGCACTACGGAATTATCGACGCTAGCAGGGGCGGGTTGCCAAGATTCCCGAGGACGACATACGATATCGGCTAAGTCGAATCAGAGTAATTAGTTGGATCGATCAGATTGTGCGCAGAAAAGGCCTCTTTTCGTTCAACGCAGGCACCACACTTGCCGCAGTGCTTCTCGAGCCCCTTGTAGCAGGTCCATGTCTTTTCATAGGGAACACCCAGCTGCACGCCACGTTTTGCGATCTCTCCCTTGTCCATATGAACAAAAGGACGCCACAATTCGATCGGGTTCCAATCGCAAAGCCGAGCGGCTACATCCATCGCGTCGGCAAACTCGGGACGGCAATCAGGATAGATGGCATGATCGCCGCTGTGGGCCCCATAGGCCACTGCCGCACACTTATTACTAGCCGCCCAGGCAATCGCGACCGAAAGCAGAATCATGTTCCGATTCGGAACCACGGTCTGCTTCATGCTTTCTTCAGCATAGTGCCCTTCCGGCACTTCCATTTCGCGCCCCGAAAGGCTGTTATTGCCGAAAATCGGGTTGATTGCGGAAAGGTCCGCTATCTGGTGTGGAACGTTCACCCCTTCACATAGCTGCCGGGCATAATCGAGTTCTTTCACGTGCCGCTGACCATAATCAACCGAAATGGCCCAACACTGATGCCCGGCATCCAACATGTGATAGAGGAGCGTTGCCGAATCCATACCACCAGAAACGACTGCCACAACCTTCGCCATCTTCACTACCTCGAACGTACCTGACTGCGCTGAACTGCTGTGCTTCAGTCTAGCGCCCAGGGACCTGGGTGCAAAGCAACGAAGGCCCTGCGGCTTCCAAACAAATAAACTTGCAAATCGGGCAAACGTTCCATTACACTTGAGTGAAGGTTGTAGAACGTTATTTGCAACCTCTTTCCTTCCCGACAACTCCTTGTCGACGACCCTTCCTTTTCCCGACAGATCCTCACCGAGAAACCTTCCAGGTGCCCCATGCCTGTTTTTCGTCTATGGCTGGCCATTCTGCTTCTTTCCCCGGCGTTCGCCATGGCGGAAGAAGCGGCTACTGATTCCACTGATCAAGTCAGCTACTACCGCGACGTGCGCCCCATATTCCAGGGCAACTGCCAAGGTTGCCACCAACCAGCGAAACGGGGAGGGGATTACCTGATGACCGATCACCAGTCGCTGCTAAGTGGTGGTGAATCAGGCTCGGCCGCTGTCGTGGCTGGCGATCCGGCGGCAAGCTCGCTGATCGAATTGATTACACCCGCAGACGGCAAAGCCGAGATGCCCAAAGGCAAGCCGCCACTTGCCGAATCAGATCGGAAGATCATCCTGAACTGGATCCTCCAGGGAGCCAAAGACGATACGCCCGATTCAGCGAAGGAGAAATACGACGCCGAGCATCCCCCCAGTTACGTCCGTCCACCGGTGCTTACCGGCGTGGCCTTTTCGCCAGATGGAAGCCTGTTGGCCGTTTCTGGTTATCACGAAGTTCTGCTGCAGAAAGCCGATGGTAGTGGAATCGCCGGCCGCCTGGTCGGCATGTCGGAACGAATCGAGTCGCTGGCGTTCTCCCCGGATGGTACCCAGTTGGCTGTCGCAGGCGGTTCCCCTGGTCGACTAGGCGAACTGCAAGTCTGGAATGTGGCCGATCAGAAGCTGGCATATTCGGTTCCCGTATCGTACGACAACGTCTACGGTGCAAGCTGGTCCCCCGATGGCAAGTTGATCGCGATCGGCTGCGGAGATAAGTCGGTTCGCGCCTTCGAGGCGAGCAGCGGAAAACAAGTCTTCTTCAATGGTGCCCATGAAGACTGGGCGCTGGACACCGTCTTCTCGAAAGATGGTAGCCACTTGGTTTCGGTCAGTCGCGATATGGCCGTGAAGCTGTACGAAGTAAAGACGCAGCGTTTTGTCGACAATGTCACCAGCATCACTCCCGGTGCTTTGAAGGGAGGGATCAACGCGGTTGCCCGCCACCCTGACGAAGACCAGGTTCTGATCGGTGGAGCGGACGGGGTCCCCAAAATCTATCGCCTGTTCCGCGAGAAGGCCCGTAAGATTGGTGACGACTTCAATAAAATCAAAGATTTCCCCGAGATGCCTGGTCGCATTTACGACGTGGCATTCACGTCTGACGCCGCCAAAGCGGTTGCCTGTAGCAGCCTGGACGGCGTGGGACACGTGCACGTGTTTAACGTTGCCGACGGCAAGAAAGTACTGGAACTGGAAGGCCCGCTACATGCGGTCTATTCGATTAGCATTTCCCCCGATAACAAACGAATTGCGGTTGTTGGGTTCGACGGAGAAGTGCTCCTGTACGACCTGGAAACAGGCAAGCAGTTGAAGCAGTTTCCCGCTGTGCCGATCACGACGCAAACGGCCTCGAATCAATAGTCGCGTCTGCGATTTTTCCCGATAGGATTTCGTTCGATGAATCTCAAAACCATCCTCGCATGTCTCGTACTTTTCGGTGTTGCGACCGTAGGGCTGGCAGAAGATGCGAACAACAAAATTCCGCCTGGCAAGAACATCCAACGAATCGTCGCCTTTCCCGAAAAGGTTTCGCTCGTGGGACCTTTCGCCTACGCACAGATCTTGATTACGGCCGAGCTTGAGAGCGGCGAACAGGTCGATCTAACGCGCAGTGCCCAGCGTACCGACAACTGGGACGCCGTTAGCATCACGCCGTATGGCCTAGTCACCCCGAGCAGCGATGCCGTCGGCGAACTTGTTTTCCAGGTTGAGGGGCAAGAACTGAAAATCCCGGTTGAGGTAAAAGATTCCCACGCAGCCTACGAAGCCGACTTCATTCGCGACGTCACGCCAGCGATGAGCAAAATGGGCTGCAACCAGGGAACCTGCCACGGTGCGAAAGATGGCAAGAATGGCTTCAAACTGTCGCTTCGCGGCTACGATCCGACCTACGATCATCGAGCGCTGGTCGACGACATTGCCGGTCGCCGCTTCAATCGAGCAGTACCCGATCAAAGCTTGATGCTGCTCAAGACATCTGGCGCGGTTCCTCACGTCGGCGGCCAATTGACTAAGCCAGGCGAACGTCGATACGAGATCCTCAAGAATTGGATCGCTGGCGGCGTGCAGTTGAATCTCGATTCGCCCAAGGTCGAGAAGATCAAGATTTACCCTGCCAATCCTACCGTGCCATTGCCTGGTATGTCGCAGCAGTTTGCCATCTATGCCACGCTGACCGATGGGAAGGTTATCGACGTCACCGCCGACGCATTTATTGAAAGTGGTGACATCGAAGTCGCTACGGCCGATCAGAACGGGGTGCTAAAGCTTCTGCGCCGCGGTGAAGCCCCTGTGCTGGCCCGTTACGATGGCGCATACGATGCCACCACGGTCACCGTGATGGGCGATCGAACGGGCTTCGAGTGGGCCCAACAGCCGCAGCACAACTACATCGACAAGCTGGTCGATGAAAAGCTGCAGCGTGTGAACGTGCAGTCTTCTGGCCTATGTACCGACGACCAGTTCGTTCGCCGCGTTTATCTCGACCTGACAGGTCTTCCGCCGACCGCCGATCAGTCCCGGGCATTCCTGGACGACAAGCGTCCTTCCCAGGAAAAACGCGATGCGTTGATCGATCAGTTGATCGGCAGCGGACCTTACGTCGAATACTGGACCAACAAGTGGTGCGATCTGCTGCAGGTCAATCAAAAGTATCTTGGCGATCCTGGCGTGCATGCGCTACGAAACTGGATCAAGGATTCGATCGCGTCCAACAAACCATACGATCAGATGGTATACGAGATCTTGACCGCTTCCGGCTCGACGATCGATCACCCGGCCAGCGCCTACTATAAGATTTTGCGCACCCCTGAAGACACCATGGAAAACACCACGCAGTTGTTCCTGGCTGTTCGCTTCAACTGCAACAAATGCCACGACCATCCATTCGAACGTTGGACGCAGAATCAGTACTACAACCTTTCGGCTTTCTTCGCCCAGATCGGACGAAAAGAAGACAAGCGTTTTGCCGGACAGCGTATCGGCGGTTCAGCCGTGGAAGGAGCAACGCCGCTCGTGGAAGTGATCTACGACACTGGTAGCGGTGAAGTGAAGCACCTACTTACCGGCAAGGTGACTCCGCCGGAGTTCCCCTATCAGTCCGATCTGGTGGTCGATGACGGAACCCGTCGCGAAGAACTGGCCGAGTGGCTGACCGACCCATCCAACCAGTATTTCGCATCCAGCTACGTTAATCGCATGTGGGGATATTTACTGGGACGAGGCATCATTGAGCCCATCGACGACATCCGGGCAGGTAACCCGCCCACGAACCCCATGCTGCTGGAAGCACTAACGCAAAGCTTTATCGACAGTGGTTTTAACACGCGGCAAATCGTCCGCGAAATCTGCAAATCGCGAACCTATCAGCAAGCGATTGCCACCAACAAATGGAACGAAGACGACTCCATCAACTTCTCGCACGCAATGCCACGACGACTGCCGGCGGAAGTGCTGTTCGATTCGATCCACCAGGTTACCGGCAGCAACTACAACTTGCCGCAGCTTCCCAGCGGATTCCGCGCAGCTCAGTTGCCGGGTACCGACGTAAATATTCCATTCCTGGATGACTTCGGCAAACCGGCTCGCGAGAGCTCGTGCGAATGCGAACGAGCCACCGGCGTGATGCTTGGCCCGGTGATGAAACTGGTCAACGGCCCTGTGATCAGTAATGCCATTGCCGACAAGAACAACGCCTTGGCGAAGCTCGCGACGGAAGTCACCGACGATCGAGCGTTGATCGACGAGGTCTTCCTGCGTTTTCTCGGCCGGCATGCCAGCGATGAGGAAGTAAAGTTGGGCGTAGAACTCATGAACGAACCAACGCCTGACCTGGAAGTTGCCCAGAAAGCATTGGACGAACATCGCCAGAACTTGATGGCCAAAATGCCGCAGTGGGAGGCTTCGCTCGGACGCATCGCCAGTTGGACACCTCTTTCCATGCTTGAAGGAACCTCCACGGCTGGCGTGAAGTTCGAGAAGAAAGAGGACGAGTCAATCCTGGCAACCGGACCGCTTACCAAGGATGAATATGAAGTGATCTACCAGATCGCTGCCGGCCCTCTGACCGGACTGCGGCTGGAAGCTATTCCGGACGATTCCTTGCCCTCCAAGGGACCAGGCCGCTCCCCAAACGGCAACTTCGTACTAAGCGAATTGAAAGCCCAGGTTCGACTTGCCGATGGGAACGAAGGCCCCGAGGTCTCCTTCCATCGGGCGGAAGCGACGTTCTCTCAAGACAATTGGGATGTACGAGGTGCGGTCGACGGCAACGTTGGAAGCGGTTGGGCCGTCAGTCCCCGTTTTGGCGAAAAGCATACCGCATTGTTTGAAGTCGACGGAGACGTCACCATTCCCGAAGGTGCCAAGCTCGTCGTGCGGATGAACCAGCAGTATCAAGACAGTACGCATCTTTTAGGGCGATTTCGGCTGTCGGCAACTTCCAGCGAACGACCCGTTCGACTGGAAAACAACCTGCCGGCCGACATCCAGCAAATCATCGCCAAGCCAGCCGACCAGCGAAGTGAGGAAGAAAAACAGAAGCTGGTTTCGATGTATATTGCTGGGGATGCTTTGCTGAAGGACCTGGAAGCCAAGCTGAACCAGGCCAAATCGCTCGATGAAAATCGACGGCTGGCCGGCCTGCAAGACTTGGCCTGGGCACTGATCAACAGTCCCGCTTTTCTGTTTAATCGCTAACAAAAGAGGCCCAGCCCTCTTCCCACTCAGAGGAAGGGGGCATGGTGCTCCTCTATCTTCAGTGCTGGCAGTCTGCCAAAATCGGCGCGGTTAATTCCTGAAAACCTTTTTCGGTTTCCAGCGGTACTAACGGTGTAGCCCCGCTCGCGCCCATGCTGAAGACATACGATTTAACAAAACGATACGGTAGCTTTTTGGCCCTCGATCACGCCAACATCGAGGTTGCCCAGGGGGAGTGCTGCGGTGTGCTCGGCCCCAATGGAGCTGGTAAATCGACCCTTTTCCGCATCTTGATGGGCTTCCTTCGCCCAACCCATGGCCATGCCGAAATCGGGGAATACGATTGTCAAAAGTCTAAGAAAGCGGTCCATAGCCTCGTCTCTTATCTACCAGGCGATGTCCGTTTGTTCGGCGAAATGAAGGGAAAGCAAGTTCTCGATTTCTTCGCCGATATCCACCCACGCGGTAGTCGAGAACGATCTTACGCTACGGCCAAGCGGCTGGAACTCGATACGTCGCGACGCGTTGGCTACATGAGCACCGGGATGCGGCAAAAGTTGGGACTTTCGATTGCCCTGGCGACGGATGCTCCGATGCTGATCATGGACGAACCCACCACCAGTCTTGATCCCAACGTTCGTGGTGAAGTGATCCGCATGATCGGTCAGGCCCACAAGTCAGGCCGAACGGTCGTCATTTGCTCGCATGTCCTTTCCGAGATCGAAGACATCTGCGATCGGGCAATCATCATGCGGCAGGGAAAGGTCGTTCACGATCAGTGCCTGAAAGATCTGGCCAGGCGGCATTCCGTCGTGTTTCAGTTGCCCCATCCGCTGCCACGTGTCCCAGTGGCAATTAGAGATCGCGTTATCTCAGCCCGACAAGAGGGGCATACGGTTCAACTGGAAACCGAAGGGGAACTCCGTGACGTGATGGCCTGGATCACCCAGTTGCCGTCGAGCGATTTGAAGGTCACGCGAATGGGGCTTCGCGAGGTATACGATCGATTCCACGCACCAGTAAGCGAGCACGCGGCATGAACCTGGCCATGTTACGGCAAGTCTGGCGTGAGTCGCGTCTGCTGATGCTCGGTTGTTCGATCGCGCTGTTCGCGTTCTGCTGGGTACGGGTCTGGATTGTCGGGCGGATCGACATGAGCCGCTTCCAAGGCATTCTCGAGATATTGCGTCCTGAGTTCGAGAACTTCTCATCCATCGACTTCGAGCAAGCACTCACCTATCCCGGCCGTGTTGGCTTTACGTTTACCGAGCCGATGGTCATTCTGTTGATCGTCGTATGGGGCATTGCCCGAGGAAGCGATACGGTCAGCGGTCCCTTGGGAAAAGGGACCATGGAGATGATGCTGTCGCAGCCGATCAGCCGCTTCCAATACTTGATGAGTAAGAACCTGGTGACCTTGCTGGGCACTATGATCATTGCCGCGAGTGCCTACGCAGGGCTGGCCTGTGGCATTCAGACGACAACGGTAAAAATCGAACAAAAGCCGATCAAGATGCAGATCCCCCTGGTGAAGATCCAGGTCGAGGTGCCCTTCACGCAAGATCCGAACGCGCCAACGCGTGTTCCCCTTGCCAATTTTGTCGAGAAGGAAGACATGTTCCCCTCGGCGCTGAACTTAATGGGCCTGGGTATCTTCTTCGCAGGGTTTACGACACTGATGTCTTCGTGGGATCAGTACCGCTGGCGAACGATCGCTATTGCGGCTGCATTTCTCATCATTCAGTTGATGCTCCGCGTCTTGTCGCTATCGATGGAAGACATGACCTGGCTGCGATACACGACTATCTTTTCGTTGTATGAACCGGAAGTTCTGGTCAGCTATGCCGTCCATACGAAAGACGGCGCATGGAGCTTCTTCTTTCAGAAGTCGCAGGAAGATTGGAAACTGGGCGGATTGGCATACCTGACGTTTCTCGCAGGCGGAGGACTCGCCGGGTTTGCCGGTGCGACCTGGATCTTCTGCCGACGCGATTTGCCGGCTCCGGTCTAATCGCCAATCATTCCCGGCGCATGAAAAAAGCCACGCGATGATTCACGTGGCTTATGCAAAGCACGGGAGGAGGGACTCGAACCCCCAACCCTCGGTTCCGAAGACCGATGCTCTATCCATTGAGCTACTCCCGCTTGCGTTTTCAGCAATTGAGTGATGATACCATTTTGCCATCTGGCCGCAACTACCGCATCGGACAGTTCTTACGTGACTCAGGTTCGCCAAGTGGCCTATTCTCTGCTGTTTTGCGCACTACTCGCGAAATAGTCGCTCGTGCTGCATAATATTAACGGCAGCCAGCTGCCCAGACACCTCATCGCTTCCCGAGCAGAAATCCACAAGTTTATGGCCTACATCACGTTGCGGATCATCGACGGTGCCGACCGGGGGGCGGTATATGAGGGGCTAGAGACCCCAGTGTCCATCGGTCGCGAGGAAGGGAACACCCTTCAGCTTAAGGATGATCGTGTTAGCCGGTTCCACCTGAAAATTCAGGAAGACCACAACAAAATCGTTCTGACCGACCTGGAAAGCACCAACGGTACCCGCGTCAACGGCGAGGATATCCACCTCCGCATTCTCCGCCACGGAGACATGATCCAGGTCGGCCGATCGGTGATTATCTATGGCTCGGAGTCGCAGATTGCCGTTCGCCTGGCCGCCCTGCGGAAACAGCAGGAAGAAAAGGAAGGGAATCTTCCCGACGACGACCGAACCCACAGCCCCAACGATCACGAAGGGGAATCGTCCCTCGAGTTCGAGCTGAACTGGAACGCCCAGCAGGACGACCTGCAAGCCGCTATCTATTCGCTTCAACCTCCTGAGCTGCCGGAACGCTTGAGTCCAGCCCAAGCCGCACAACTTGCCGAGTTGATGGATTACGTCCACATTCGCATCCGGCACCTGCTAGTCAGCGTGGAGGTCAACGAACGGACCGAGAGCGTCGTGCTCGAAATGCGAGAATGGCAGAACCTTTTGGATCTGCAATCACGGCTCGCGATGCTACTACGCAGTATTGGTGAACCAGAGTAGGCGTGAACTTCGAAGTTCATCGGCTCTCTTGGTAGTCGTGACAGGAAGGCGAAGCCCTTCTACGAGTTACAGCAATAGGCACCTGTTTCGGTTTTCATTCCTGGTCAACCTGATAGAATCATTTGGTTGATGAGTCTTCTCGCTGCGAGCTTCTTACAACAGGCGCAGCCCAGTCCATGGAGCGGAACCCGAATGAGCCAGTCGTTCGTCCATTTGCATTGCCATTCGCACTACAGTCTTTTGGATGGAGCGGGCCCAATTCCCAAGCTCGTGACGCGTGCTAAAGAGCACGGCATGAATGCGCTAGCCCTGACCGACCACGGCAACCTGCACGGCGCGCTGCAGTTCTACAACACGTGCAAGAACAACGAGATCAATCCGATCATCGGGTACGAGGCCTACATCGCTCCTGGCAGCCGCTTGGAAAAATCAGGCGGTATGCGCGGCTCGAACTACCACCTGACGCTGCTGGCCAAGAATAAGACCGGCTTCAAGAACCTGGTGAAGCTGGCCTCGGCCGCTTACCTGGAAGGGTTCTACTTCAAGCCGCGTATCGATAAAGAACTACTCGAGAAATTCAACGAAGGAATCATCTGCCTGAGTGGCTGCGTGAGCAGCGAGTTCTCGAAGATTGTCATGAACGGGACCAACACGGCAGAGGTCCTCAAAGAAGCCGAAGAAACGGCGGGCTGGTTCCAAAAGTTGTTCGGCGATCGCTACTTCATCGAGATCATGAACAATGGTCTCGACATCCAGAAGATGCAACTGGATGGCGCGGTTGATGTTGCCAGGAAGCTCGGCCTTCCCCTGGTTGCCACCAGCGATACGCACTATGTCGACCAGAGTGATGCCGAGGCACAGGATATCCTGCTTTGCGTGAACACAGGCAAGTTCCGCACCGATGCCTCGCGCATGAAGATGGAGAACGACCAGTTCTATCTTCGCACCCCGGATGACATGTACGCCAGTTTTCCGGGGCTGGAAGATGCCTGCGCGCGAAGCCAGGAAATCGCCGACACCGTCGACATCGACCTGGAACTGGGCAAGCGTCACTTCCCCTCCTTTAAGATTCCCGACGGCAAAACGGCCGACGACTACCTCCGCGAGCTTTGCATCCAAGGACTCAAAGAACGCTACGAAGGCAACGAAGAGATGTTGCCTGGCGGCGAGTTGAGCGAAGTTGTCATGTCTCGCTTAGACCGCGAACTGGGCGTGATCAGCCGCCTCGGCTTCCCTAACTATTTCTTGATCGTGTGGGACTTCGTGGTCGAGGCTCGCAAGCAGAACATTCCGGCCACGGCTCGTGGTAGCGGTGTGGGCGCGATTGTGTGCTATGCCCTTTACATGAGCCACGTCTGCCCGATCAAGTACGACTTGCTGTTCGAGCGATTCCTGGATGAAAACCGCCTGGAAGCCCCGGATATCGATATCGACTTCGACAAAGAACGTCGGGGGATGGTTATCAAGTATGTGAAGGAGAAGTACGGCGAAGCGAACGTTGCCCAGATTGGTACGTTCGGTACACTTGCCGCCCGGGCAGCCATCAAAGACGTGGGCCGCGCGATGGGTCTGCCGTTGGACATGGTCAACGAAGTGACCGGCATGGTGCCCGATCAGTTGGGTATCAAGCTGAAGGACGCGCTCGCCCAAAGCGCCGATATGCAGTCGGCGTACAACGCGAACCCGGATATCAAGGAACTGCTCGATCTGGCGATGAAGATCGAAGGGCTGGCACGAAACGTCGGTACGCACGCGGCGGCCGTGGTGATCGCGGACGAACCGCTAACCGAGTACGTTCCCCTCTGCCGCGTTTCCGGCAAGGACGACATCATCACCCAGTGGTCGATGAACGACGTCGAAGCGGCCGGCCTGTTGAAGATGGACTTCCTCGGTCTGCGCAACTTGACGATCCTGCGAAACGCGATCGATCTGATCAAGAAGGTGCGCGGAGAAGATCTCGATATCCTGCGACTTCCCCTGGACGACAAGGACACATTCGACCTACTGCGTCGAGGTGAGACGAAGGGGGTGTTTCAGCTGGAAAGTGGTGGTATTCGCGATCTCCTGAAGCGAATGAAGCCGGACAGCTTCCTCGATATTATCGCGACCAACGCCCTTTACCGCCCAGGTCCGCTCGAAGGCGGGATGGTCGACGACTATATCGAGGTGAAGCACGGTCGCAAGGAAGCAGCCTACAAACACCAGGTGTTGAAGGACGTCCTGGAAGAGACCAACGGTGTGATGGTCTACCAGGAACAGGTGATGCGTATTCTGAATCGCCTGGGTGGGATTCCGCTGGCCAAAGCGTACACATGTATCAAAGCGATCAGTAAGAAGAAAGAATCGATCATCCAGGCCAATCGCGAGCAGTTCCTCGAGGGTGCTCAAGAGAAAGGCCTCACCAAACAGGAAGCCCAGGATTTCTGGGACATGATCGTCAAGTTTGCTGGTTACGGCTTTAACAAGAGCCACTCGACGGCCTACGCACTGGTTGCCTATCAAACGGCCTACCTCAAGTCGCATTACCCGATCGAGTTCATGGCTGCGCTTCTTTCTGGCGACATTAGTGGTCGTAACTTCAAAACGAAGGACGCCCTGGTCGAACACATGGAAGACGCCGAGCGCATGAACATCGAAGTTGCTCCGCCCGATGTGAACAACTCTGATGAAGAATTCACTGTAAAAGACGGCAAAATCGTTTTCGCTTTAAGTGCCATTAAAGGGTGCGGCGGCGGTGCGGCGGAAGCGATCGTCGCGGCGCGTGAAAAGGATGGTCCGTTCACCGATATCTTCGATTTCTGCGAACGCGTCGACCCTTCGCAGTGCAGCAAAGCGGCCATCGAAACGTTAATAAAAGCTGGGGCGTTCGATCGCCTCGGAGGACATCGAGCCCAGTACGTTACCGCTTTGGACAAAGCGATTCAGTCGGGAGCTTCGGCCATCGCGGACAAGAAGGCGGGGCAGAAGAACCTCTTTGCCGCCGTGGAAGATCCTGCCGAAGAGGCCAAAGCCGTGGTGCTTCCTGACGTACCACCTTGGCCAGACAAAGAAACACTCGGCTACGAGAAAGAGTGTCTTGGGTTCTATTGGTCGAGCCATCCTTTGGCCGAGTACAAACGCAAATTCGAGATGTGCTGTAGCCACAGCACCGCAAGTCTCGCTGGCATCAAAGACAAGACCGAAGTCACCATGGGCGGGATGGTCGCATCGATCAAGCTGGCACATACTCGCAAGGCGCGCGCCGGCAGCACGCACACCAAGTACGCCAACTTCGACCTGGAAGATGTCGACGGCGGCATCCGCTGCATCCTTTGGCCGGAAGACTATGCCAAAGTCGGCGAGGCCCTCCGACCCGATGGCGTCTACATCATTTCCGGTCGGCTCGATCGACGAGGTGGCGACGATGAAGCGAACTTGATCGTCAACGAGTTGATTCCCATTGAAGAAGTCGAAACTCGCTACGCGCGCGGGGTGATGATTCGAATCGACCAACAAGAGCACGGTGAAGAAAAGCTCCAAACTCTCGTCGAAATCGTGCGAGGCTATCCAGGCAACTGCGAGCTAAAGCTGTTGCTGGTGCTGGAAGATGGCCGTCAGGTTGCCTTGAAAAGTAAGAAAGGGGTCGACCTATCCCCGGAAATGCGTACCCGTGTTGATGAACTTCTGGGCGAGGGCAACTTTGAGCTTCTCCTACGACGCCCTGCTTCTGGAGGGGTCAGGAACTCCGCATAGCGATTTGTAACTAGTTGTAGGGCCATCACTTAGACCGATTGTTCCGGTTTTTCGGGGAGCATTGGCAGACGCGGCACATGAATCGACCCTCTTTTCGCGAATTGCTTGCCTTTCCTATCCCCTCAAATTAAGATCACTGATATCCCTTGCCTTATTGTGCAAGGGAATCAGGGACAGTATGCCCACGGTATGCGATAATTACCGAGGGTCTCCCAGGACTTTGCGTCCACCATTCCTTCACCTTCTCGAGCTCAACTGTATCCAGGGATCTGCTATGGACTTGCGACTAACGAAGCTTTTGTCGTTGCTCTCGGTCGCCCTTTTGCTGCTATGCAGCGGCACTGCCAAAGCACAAAACAATAACAACACCACCGTCGCGGCAGGTATCTATGTCGACGCTGCGGGCGTGTTGAAGATGCGTCGTGCCAGCGATCCGACCGGAAACCTGATGAAGCAGCGGATCCAACAGGCCGCATCGGTGCTTCCACCAGAATTGAATCGCCCCAGCAAACTGCGCAAGGTTTCGCTCAATCGCCTGGAAAAGGCCGTCGCTGAAGCGGTTGCCAAAGGGGGCGGTATTCCAGCTGACATGAAGAACCTGGCTGGTCTGAATGAAATCAAGTACGTCTTCTACTACCCAGAAACGAAAGACATCGTTCTCGCCGGTACCGCCGAAGGCTACGTGCAGGATCTCAACGGCGTTAACGTTGGTACCTACAGCGGCAAGGCTACCCTGCAGCTAGACGACCTGATTGTTGCCCTGCGAGCATTTGGTCCCTTCAACGACGGCCCGAACAACGTCGGTGTCTCCATCGATCCTACCAAGGAAGGGCTGGCGAATCTGAGCAAGGTGATTGCCTCGATCCCACAAACAAGCGTTCGACCGGATGATACCCGCAGCATTGTTACCGCAATGAAGAATGCCCTGGGTAACCAGATCGTTTCGGTTCGCGGTATCTCGGCGAATACTCACTTCGCTCGCGTGATGGTCGAAGCTGACTATCGTATGAAGCTGATCGGTATCGGCCTGGAACAACCTCCAGTGAACATTCCTAGCTACGTCGAAAAAGCCCGTCCTGGCTCTATCGCCTCCAACGCCATGCAGCGTTGGTACTTTGTCCCGAACTACGACTGCGTTAAGGTTTCGGAAGATGGCCTGGCAATGGAACTACAGGGGGAAGGCGTGAAGCTCATTGGTGCCAGCGAAATGGTCACCATGCAAGGTGGACGCGAACAGACAAATGCCGTCGACCGTGCCAGCTTTATGTTCACCAGCACCTTCACCAAGAAGTATGGCGAACTCGCTGAACGAGAAGCCGTGTATGGCCAGCTTCGCGATCTGATCGATATGCTGATCGCCGCGGCCTACATCCAAGAGCAAGACTACTACAACCAGAGCGGCTTCGACCTGGGTGTGTTTGCTGACGAAGATGCCTACCCGGTTGAAACGATGTCGGCTCCAGAAACCGTCGAAACGGCTGTCAACGCAATCTGGAAGGGCAATCGACTGCTGACTCCGATTGGTGGTGGTGTTGAAATCAATGCCAAGCAGGCCCTGACCCCAGACAATGTCCAGAAGGACGAAGAAGGGGTACTGGCAGAAACCCAAAAGGGTATCTCGCTGCAGAACCTGGCCGCCGGACAATGGTGGTGGGACTAAGCCCCTTCCGACGAATGTCATAAATCCGAAAACGCCGAATCAAGCGATTCGGCGTTTTTCGTTTCTTGAGAGCTCGCAGGCACGCTTCAGGAAGCCCGCAGATAGGCTTTCTAAGAATTGGCCCCGGTTATCGATCCGGCGCGATGATTCTATAATAGACAACGATCATCACAACTCACCCCGATATGAATTAAGGGAATCCCGATGAAAGTTGCCACCATCGAAACCAACAAGGGCACCATCAAGCTGGAACTGTTCGAAGACAAGGTCCCCAAGACGGTCGGTAACTTCGAGAAGCTCGCCGGCGAAGGTTTCTACGACGGAATCAAGTTTCACCGCGTCATCGCAGACTTCATGGTCCAGACCGGCTGCCCCCAAGGTACCGGTACCGGCGGTCCTGGCTACAAGTTCGCCGATGAATTCCACCCAGACCTGAAGCACGACGGCCCAGGCATCCTGTCGATGGCCAATGCCGGTCCGAACACCAACGGGTCGCAGTTCTTCATCACCCACGTCGAAACCCCATGGCTCGACGGCAAGCACTCCGTCTTCGGCAAAGTGATCGAAGGCCAGGATGTTGTCGACTCCATCGAACAAGGCGACAAAATGGAAAAGGTAACCGTCAGCGAAGTTTAGTCCGCTGGCGTTACTCCCAAAACAATAAAGCGGTCTTCTGATATGAAGGCCGCTTTATTATTGCGCCCTCACTTCGCTGGCTGAGGCTGAACCCGATCCACCACCACGACGCGAACATCGCACACGTTGGTATGCGTGGGTCCCGTCTTCACCAACCGCCCCAGTGGCGCGAAGAAATGATACGCATCATTTCTTTCCAGGAATTCCCGTGGTTCTAAACCACTCGACTTCATCGCGGAAATCGCCTCGGCATCCATCCAGGCACCTGCGGCATCGGTCGGACCATCTTCACCATCGGTCCCGCCACTGAGAATCGCGATCCCCGCCAGCGCGCCATCCCCTTGCTGCTGCATTGCCTCGACGATTGCGGCTAATACCAGTTGTTGATTTCGCCCGCCGTCACCGCGCTGCGACGGATCAACAAGTTTCACCACCGGTTCACCACCAGTAATCAAGCAATCGGGGCCGGGTTCGTTTTGCATCTTGATCGCCATCCGCATCATGTGCTGCCCTACCTGTTCGGCCTCCCCTTCCATGTTGGTTGCACAGTGCATCACGTGCGAGTAACCCCGCTTTTCGGCTTCCATTCCGGCGGCATCGACTGCCACGGCGTTGTTGCCGATGATCCAATTGGCAACGCTGCATGTCGTGCGCGAGTCATTCCGAGGATGGCGTTTGGCTTTCTCTTCCAGCACGCGAACGACATTGGCAAACTTCGCGATATGCGGCACACCAAACTTCTTCAGCACGTCCAACGCGTCAGCCGCAGTGGTCGTATTGGGAACGGTTGGCCCGGATGCAATGATATCCAGCGGATCACCCAGCACGTCCGAGATGATCAAGCTGACAAGGTTGCCGGCCCTACAACTCATGGCCAGGCCGTGCCCTTTGATGCGGCTTAACTGCTTGCGCACTGTGTTGAGCTGCTCGATGTTGGCACCGTTTCCACTGAGAAAGTTCGTGATCTCCTGCTTCTCACTGAGCCCTATCCCATCGATCGGGGAAGGCAGGAGTGCCGAGCCTCCTCCTGAGATCAAACAGATGCAAAGGTCGTGAACGGTCATCGCCTCGCACATTCGCAGAATCTGCCGTGAGATCTCGACTCCTTCGACCGTAGGCGAATTCTGCCCGGCTGGCCGGCCTGCTTTGAGCTGAATGTGCGAAAGTTCCTGCACGCAGTCCGCCGGCACGCTGACAATGCCTTGCACGTGCTTGGCGTTGAGCACTTGATCCCCCAGCGCCTTCTGCAAGCCGATCGCCATCCCTGCCCCCGCCTTGCCGGCACCAATGACAAAGATTCGCTTGATGGCAGCAAGATTGAACTGCGACTCCCCAACGAAGAGCGTGTCTTCCACGACTTCCACAGCGTCGTAAACAAGGTCATCACTCTTGACCGCATCGACGCCTGCCTGCCAGATGGCCTGCACATCTTCGGCGAGTTGTTCTGCAGAGCGTTTCATAACGAGTTTCCTCGAGAGAATGAGGTTATGTCCTGCCTAATCGTAGTGTACGACTACCAATTCTCCTGAATTCTTCTGAGCGTCGAAAGCGTTCCAGAGTTCTTTCAAACAGATCCATTGCCATCCTTCTTCACTCTCATGAAAGGTCTCTTCCGACAATCCTTCATTTTCCGATTCGAGTTTTTCAAAGTAACGACGGGCAATGGGAACCAGGACATTCATCATTCCTGACGACAACTCCATGTACGGCGCATCGTCTTCGATTGCTTCCAACTGCTCACGAAGTGGATCAGCAAATTCCGCGTCCCACTGACTCATTTCCTCCTCGGAAACGTAGTCATCTTCAAGAATTGCGACGATTTCGAGAAATGCCGTTCCCGTCTTGTCCTCACCCATCCATTCACCGCAACTATAGTATCCGCCACTCATTCTATTTCTCCGTTAAGCTCAAGTCTTTGTCTCATCGTCACGCTGTGGCTTTACAAGATCCGTACGATATCGGTCCACTGCTGCTTCTGTTCCACCAATATTTGCCCCAACGGATTGTCTTCATCGGCACAGCAAACCAGGCCAATAAGATATCCGCTGCCATGATGGTCGAACCGTCCGGCTACCGCTGTCCAAGGGCTTCCTTCGCCATGCTCCCCTGGCAAGTTCGCTTGGGCAAAGAAGCGTTGGCCGAAACCGCGCGTGCTCATTTGCCCAGGCCAGCGATACACATCCGGGCGATGGGCTCGAATGACGGCCATCATCTGGGGAAGGAAGTGTTCCATCAGCGAACGTAACGTTTCTTCGCTCAGCTGATCGTGCCCGCGTCCGGCAGCTGCGACCACGATCGCCACAATCCTTACTGGCACGTTATAAACGCGAACCTCCGGCCCAAGCAGGGACTTCGGCCCCGAGGCCACCATCGGGTCGATGGCGATTTCCACCGGGTCGACCTCAGGAGGCTGGTTCTTCTTCGGCAGGATATAGAGATAGACGACGACCCCTACAATGATCAATCCAAGAATCAATCCACCGAGAATAGGCGGAGGAATTGGCAATTCACCAAAGTAGGCCAGAACAGTCACAGATTCACTCAGGGAGGTGGGAAGAATCAGAACTCCCTGATCGTAGCGAATCGGAGACAGCGATCGCAACTGGAGAGACCATTTTCATCCCGCATGTCTCTTACGGCTGGTAGGTCTGAAAGCGATCGACGGCGGCAGCATCAAAGCCTGGGGCAATCTCCGGGCCGCGTGTTCCCTCGTAGATCGAGACCGTAATGTCATCGAGAAAGATCTGGCCAACATCGGCCAACTCAACGGTTAGATTCAACGTGTCGGAATCACCGGTGGCACGCATCAGACTGAACTCCGTCCACTCGGTCGCATCGGTCATGTTGATACCCAACTCTCGACCACCGAGCGTATCGTGAATGAGTACGCCGCCTGTCTCAGAAGACAACGGCTGCGGAATGCGAATCCACCCGCGAATGAGCACCAAACGATCTGGCGGAACCTGGACGGTCGCGCTGCGAACAGAGATCGGTGCTTGTTCTGGACGAGCATATAGTCCTTGCTCATCTGGCGAGACACGCATCGAAAGGGCATAGTTCCCGCCGTGAGGTTGTTGGGGTGAAAGCTCGACGGCCGACTCGAAGCCCGGCTGGGGTGCACGAACTTGAATCCACCCACTGGAAAGCAGGAACGTCAGGTCTTCCATATCCCCCGCCGGCAGCGTGTTCGTTCCCGGGCGAAGATAGTTCAGATTCCCTTGCAATCGTGAAGCAAACGGCACCAGATCGTGCGAGATCAACGTCGGGTTCGTCAGCGGAAACTTATACTGCGACGCCCACTGAGCCCATTGCTGCCGCTGAACGGCGGCTACCTTGCGCTCGGCCTTGGTCACATAGTCGTAGGCTGTCTGCAAGTTATATTCTTCGTACAACGTGCGAGCCTGGCGGATATCGGCCCAAGCCGAGTCGATGTTGCGGCGAATAGCGGGCGACTCGGAAGGGGACTCAAGTGCCGCCTGGACACTGCGAGCTAGCTCGAACTCGTGATTGACGGCCTCCATCCGCAGACGAACGATCTCGGTACGATGCTCGTCACTTCGCCGCCGCATCTCACGAATGACACGCGGGTCTTGTGTCAGAAAGATTAGTGAGACATGCTCGCTGGCGTCGAGCTGAATCTGCATATCCCCGAGCCCTCGGCTATGGTTGACCGGATGGATTCCGCTGTCTCCGATGCGATGCGCTTCGGATGCCATGGGGACGCCACGCACACGGACATTTACCGTACGTTCAGGCAGGGGATCGACAACGAACTGATCTTCGGGGCCCGTTCTCACCGCGATCAACAGTATCGCGGTGTCGGTCGCTAACATCGAAACATGCACATTTGGATCGCTGGAGATCGCACCGCTACGAGGGCTCCCCTGGGCGATCCAGGGATAGATCAGTTCGATGCGACGGTTGATGATATCGAGCGTCGTCCTGCGGGCAAAGTCGACCGGGTGGTCTTCACTCAGGGGGGAGTTGCTTTCAAACACGATCCCCCGCACGCCGTTGGCAATCGCCAGGAAGACAGCCTTTTCCAATTGATACGGCTGGAATCCCATCGGCACGCGCGACTCTTGTGCAAGGTACGACACTTGCCGCTGTGTGGCCGGACTGAACTGAGTGGGTATTACGGCCCAACGTGTGGCACTTGGGGAAGCGAATAGTCCCCAAGACTGCGTCCATTTCGCATAGTCGGTCAAGGTCTGAGATGTACCTAGCGGAGGGCGGCGTGTCGCGATGATCTCGCTGTGCTGGCTGTAGTCATGCACTCGATTCGGAGCAATGGCCAGTACCGGGCGAGGTTTCTGCCCGTCGAGAAGTCGCAAATCGGCAGCGCGAATGGCAAAGTCGGAGAAGGCATCTGCCCCGGAGGTAATTGGTAGCTCCCAAGCCAAAACAGCGGACTGCTCGGCAGGACTGCGTGTTTCCGGCGGCGAACTGACACTCCACATGTTGTAACGCAGCAGTTCACGCTGCAGTTGCTGCGAAGGGGCTCGGCTCGTGCGGATCGCGTTAAAGCCAAGTCCACGCAGTAGCGACAACGGTTCGCCGTTGTAGTCGATGATCCGCGGGACCGCGGCATGATCATTCAGTTCGATAACCTGACCATTCGAAGCCGACTCGCTGCGGGGAGGTGCCAACTGGACATTCGCGCCGGTCGTGCCTGGCAGATTTCCCATACCTCGAATTCCACTGGGGCTAGTCACTCTCTGCGTAACCGTGCTGACGTTCTGTACATTCAGCAGGCCTTCCCCTTCCAGGTCATCGATCTGCACTCGCATGAGCCCTGGCCCCGTGTACACATTCAGCAGCACCATGTCGACATACGCTTCTCGCGGATCGAACTGCGGTCCATGCTCGCTGCGTAGTGCAGTGACCTGGCCGCTAACTTGTTCGTCGATATTGCGGATTCCGATCTGGTTCCATTGATCAGGCTGGCCTGCTCGATCACCCAGAATTCGCGTCGTGATCGGCTGTCCGGTTCGAGGATCGCGACTCCGAGGAAAGACAACCTGGACGGCAAACTGAATGCCCGGCCGATCCGATTTCACCCACAGCGAAAAGGAGAGATCTGGCACAACGCGAGCGGGACTAATCGCATGGCCATAGAAAGCATACGAACCCTGCGAGAATCGCAGGGCGATCAGTTCACTACTGGCACCCAGGTGCGAATTGCCGGTAACCCGTTTATGATCGAGCCGACTTGCTGCGGCATCGCCCTCTAATGGCTTCCAGCTTGTAGTCGCCGATTCAAAGTCTTCGATCACCGCCGCCAGCGCGCAGCAAGGGATGCTCGTGATGCAGAAAATCACCACGGAGATTATGCGGAGGAAAAACCAGGTTTGTCGGCGGGGCGCTTTCACGCCGAGTGTTTCCTTACTGCAACGGCATGTTTCATTGGTCGTAAGTCGTGCTTGTACCTAGATTTAGAAACCATTTCCAGATCAATCACGTGGTGAAAAAACCACATGTCGGAATGCTTCTACTATTTATGAATTCTCGTAAGACGTTTGCCACGTGTAACTTAAGTCGTTTACGATAAATGCATGCACGTTCGTGGCACGGGGGCTGCAAATAATCGTGTCAGAAGCGAACAACCCAATTGCGGAGAAACCACATGAGCCAAGCCAACCAACGAGTCGACGACCAAACTGCCGCCCAAGAAGAACTGCCAAAGGACCTGGTCGAGTTGGCCATCATGATTGCCAAGCTGCCGGAAGAGTACCGACAAGAGCTGGAACCGGCCGTCAACAAAGTGATCGAAAACAGCCGACGTCGCCGTCGCATCTACACCCTGGTTCAAGAGGCCTTGAGCCAATTGCGTCTGGACATGAAGTACTTAATGTTCGACCTTGAAGCGACCCGACGCGAACGCGATCAGTACAAAGCCGACTCCAACGGTGGCAGCGACGAGAACCCCGGCGAATTTTAAGCCCTCGATCGATCCCCCTCGAAAAAACCCATTAACGCGTGGCGACACCTACCCCGGCGGGAGCAAAGTGTTGCCACGCGTTTTTATTGCCTGTCGCTGTTTCAGACCAAAAGATCGCTCCATCGTGCAAACATTTTGTTGCAACTCGTCTCTTCTTACCGGTACACTTTACTAATGGCTGTTGGGACAACTATTTACATCCCCCAGTCTTACCTAGCAAAACATTTCCCCCAATCGTCGAGGAGTTCCCTATGAAGTCGGTTCTATCCGTCTTTGCTTCGTTGGCCCTGTTAGCCGCGTTTTCCGTGTCGGCTTTTGCAGCTGAAGATGTCCTGAAGGGCGAAGTCAAAACGCTGGAAGGCAAAAAGGTCGATCTGTCCCAGTACAAGGGCAAAGTTCTGTTGATCGTGAACGTCGCCAGCAAGTGTGGCAAGACTCCACAGTATGAACCGCTTCAAGCGTTGTACGAACAATTCGGCGATCAGGGATTTGAGGTCCTTGGCTTCCCATGCAATCAGTTTGGCAAGCAGGAACCCGGCACAGCTTCCGACATTCGCCAGTTCTGCACCGACAAGTACGATGTAACCTTCCCCTTGTTCGAAAAGATCGAAGTCAATGGAGAAGAAACCGCTCCGCTTTACACCAAACTGAAGAGCTTTGAAGCAGACCCAGGCGACGTGAAGTGGAATTTCGAGAAGTTCCTGATCGGTAAGAATGGTGAAGTCATTCAGCGTTTCCGTACCAAGGTCGAACCAGACGACAAGACGGTCATTGAAGCGATCCAAGCCGAATTGAAGAAAGACAATTAAGTTTCAATCTCACGCAAGGTACGATCCGCCAAGCGAGTCGTACTGGAATGGATCGGGCTAATCCAAAGAGCCGCTGGCCCTAGGTCGGCGGCTTTTTTTGATTCCTGCCCACAGTGGCCAAGTTTGTGATAATAATAGGGACGTTCCCCTACTTCATTCTCTCCCGCTGCAAGGCCGTTGTTTTGCCTGAATCAACTCTTCAACAGCAGTTGAAAAAGGAACAGCCATTCGAGTCTCTCGAACTGGAAACCTTTCTGAACCTGCTCCGCACGCACAATATGATCGCGGCCGCCCCGGGCCGCTTGATGAAACGTCACGGTCTGTCCAGCGCGCAGTACAACATTCTTAAGATCCTGGACTCGCATCAAGGCGAAGGCTTGCCGTGCCTGGAAATCGTTCAGCAGATGGTGACCCGCGTTCCCGATATTACTCGCCTGGTCGATCGCCTGGCCGAGGCCGAGCTTGTCGAGCGCAATCGCAGCGAAAGTGACCGCCGGGTCGTGATGATTACCATCACCCCCAAAGGACGCGAACTGGTTGAAACGATTCGCCAGCCGCTGCTAGAGATCCACAAACAAAACCTCGGCCACATGACCGAACAAGAGCTATCGCAACTGAATCACCTCTTGGTTAAAGCGCGCATTCGTGCCGAAGCTACTCCCCTGTGTGATGGGTCGGAATAAGAAGGAGAGTTTTACCCAGCGATTACTCCTTTTCTTTCCAGACAAACAAGGCAGCAAGTACAACAACCATGTGTGGCATTGCCGGGGCATTTTGGGTCGATCCGCAGCACGAAGTAAGCGAAGAAGTACTGCGCCGCATGACCGACTCGCTGGCTCATCGCGGCCCCGATGACTCGGGCATCTACCACCGCTTCCCACACGAGCATGGCCCCTACGGAACTGTCCCAGGAGTCGGGCTCGGCCATCGTCGGCTCTCAATCATCGACCTCTCTGGCGGCCATCAACCATTGGCCAATGAAGATGAAACCGTGTGGACTGCGTTCAACGGCGAGATCTTCAACTTCCAATCCCTCCGGGCTCGTCTGGAAGGGGCAGGGCACACGTTTCGTACGCACTGCGATACCGAGGTGATCGTTCATCTTTTCGAGGACGAAGGGGTCGACGCGTTCGCTCATTTCAACGGAATGTTCGCCATCGCTGTCTGGGACCAGCGTCATCGGCGAATCGTTCTCGGACGCGATCGCCTCGGTCAGAAGCCGCTGTACTACTGCGTGCATGGTGACCGGCTTCTTTTCGGCAGCGAGCTTAAAGCAATCCTCCAGGTGCCAGGGGTACCGCGCGAGATTGATCCTGGGTCGATCGATTCCTACCTGACCTATCAGTATGTGCCTCACCCGAGATCGATTTTCCGAGGGATTCATAAGCTTCCGCCAGGCTGCTATTTGACTTTCGATGGAAAGCACCTGGAAGTCGCCAGTTATTGGAATCCCGATTTCAGCCGCGAAATAGCAATCAGTCTAGACGACGCCAAGGCAGAACTCATCCGGCTGTTCACCGACTCGGTCAAGCTTCGTTTGCAAGCGGATGTACCGCTGGGTGCGTTTCTCTCAGGCGGAGTCGATTCCTCGCTGGTTGTCGCTACCATGAAGCAGCTGACCGATCAGCCGGTGAAGACGTTTTCTATTGGCTTTCCACAGAAGGAATACGACGAGACCAGCTACGCACGGCAAGTCGCCCAGCACTTGGGTACCGAACATCATGAGTTCCAGGTAACGCCTGATGCCTTGGAGATGTTGCCCAAGCTCATTCATCACTACGACGAACCGTTCGCCGATAGCTCGGCCATTCCAACATGGTACGTATCTCAAATGACGCGAGAACATGTGACGGTGGCTCTCAGCGGTGATGGCGGTGACGAGCTTTTCGCCGGCTACGATCGCTACAAGGCCGTGCGGCTGGCAGCGGTGGTCGACATGTTTGGTCCCGTCGGAAGGCTTGGTTCCAAGCTTGGCATGAAGATCCTGCCTGCCGGGGGACCACAAAAGTCGAAGCTGCGTCGAGCACGACGTTTCGCCGAGGCGATTGCCATGTCGCCGGGACGACGATACCTGGATTGGATCAGTATCTTTAACGAGACACGTCGTGGTGAACTGTACGACGATAGTTTCGTTGAACAACTTCCCGATACCAATCCTTACGCGTTTCTTTACTCGGCGTGGAAACGCACCGGCAAACGAGACGCCCTGACCGCGGCGTCGCTGGCTGACCTGACGACCTATCTTCCCTGCGATTTGAACACCAAGGTCGACATCGCATCGATGGCCCATGCCCTGGAATGCCGGCAGCCCTTTTTGGATTATCGCCTGGCCGAGTTCGCCATTCGACTTCCGTCGAAATGGAAGTGGCGGATGGGGCGTGGGAAGTTCCTCTTGAAGCATGCGTTCGGCAACAAGCTGCCGGATGTCATTTGGAAACGCCGCAAGATGGGCTTTGGGGTGCCTCTAAATACCTGGTTCCGCGGACAATTGAAAGAACTTCTGCACGATACGCTGACGAGCGAAACAGCCAAGAGCCGCGGGTACTTCCGCCAGGATACCGTCGAGACGCTCTTACGCGAACATGATACGAACCAGTTCGACCATAGTGCCCGGCTATGGGCACTGTTGGTGCTAGAACTGTGGCATCGCGAGTGGGTCGATGCTTAGCGACTGGTCCGCTGGGGTTCGTCGGCTACGCGGAAAAGTTTGCGTTCCTGCATCGGTGCGTTTTTAGGCCCCAGAGAGACGGCCAGCCAGCCTTCGTGCAGTGCCAGCTGATTCACTTGAAATTCTGCCAGGCGTGGATCGACCTTCGCTCCTTCAGGGAAGAGCGGGATCTCATGTTTCTTGGAAAGCACCTTCAGGAAGACCGCCCGGAGAGCGATTTGATCGCGGAAACCAAGGCGTTTTCCCTTTAGAAATACGGTACTATCCCGAACGAGCTTCGCATCGAAATCAACGCTTGTGGGGCTATAAAGGGCAGACACTTCGAGGTCTTCCCAGCTATTGTCACCGACTTTCAACGTATCGATACGCAGGGTGAGCTGAGCCTGACCATCGTTGAATTCAACACGGATTGGATCCTCTTCTGAGAATGTAAACGCCACTTCAGCCGGCAGTTCTTCGTCGACGTCACCTTGAATGGCCGGGAAGCGTGTACCGACTTCCATCAGGAATTCTTTCGGCGTCAGCTCGCGCCCGCCCAGACGAAGTTGGCGGATCAAATTGTTTAAACCAGACTGGTGCAGTTGAGCGCTCAAGACACTATCGATCGGGCTACTTGGCCGAGGGGTATGGGCAGCCAGGTGCCGTGGTCCAGCGGCACGGAAGCGACCTGAGATACTGCGGCTTGAGGTGTTCAAATCGACGACCGACGGATCCAATCCCAGACGAACCAACGGTTGGACAACATCGACGTATAACTTGTCTTGCCACTGCTGGACTTTGTCGTTGAGCTGTTCATTCAATTTAGACTCTGCCTGATGGCGAACCTTACGTTCGACCTCAGCCTCGGCGGCATACTTCTTTTCTTCCGTTTGACCACGGGCAACGCTACGGACAATGGAACCGATCAACGGAATGCCGTCGTAATCGCTTTCCAGATTATCCACACTCGTGGTCGTATCAGCACGAGCCACTGCAGGAGAAACCCAGAATCCCTTCGAATTGACGACCACTTGCTTCGCAGCATGATACCGCGATCGCCCACGATTGAAGATCTTTACTGGGCCACTATGGCTGGTCGTTTGACTGTCGACGTTGCCCAGCACTTCCAACTGAATACGCCACTGCTGATGGTCCGGCACAGGACGCACGTGCAAGCGAGTAACACTTCGGCTACGCCCCAGCACGCGCGCACCGAGGATGAAGTCATTCACCGCGGCTTCGTCAGGCTGAAGCTCGGGCATGAAGGCCTGCATAAACTGCTGGCTGACTTCAAACCGGGTGTTGGCGTTGCGGTAGGTATGGTCGATCAACTGGCCGAACTCGATGATCGATGGCTCGGCATGATGCTGCAGGATGTTGGCTTCCATCGCGATGAGTTTTGCTTCGGCTGCTGATTGGTCCTGCTCGTAGCGCTCGACTGCCGCCAGTGTCTTCTCGGGATTAAAGTTGATTCCCAGCCATGGCCGCAGCGAATTGGCAAGGTTCACGAAGGGTGCCTGGGCGAGCAATTGCTTCTGAGCTTCGTCGAACTCCCCCCCTTCCAAGCGAACCAGAACCTCGTTGGCAACTTCCTGCATTTGCTGAGGCGAGGCGTTCGATTCCATCGCCTGGCGAAGCTGTTTCAGACGCAGGTAATCGCTCCAGCTAAGAAGCTGCCCCCCGTCACGCAAGATCGCTTCCGACTGTTCCAGATGCTGCTGCAAATTACCCAACGTCGTGGGGGAAGCGCTGAGTTGGATGCCACTGTGAATGATATTGTGAGCGGCGTTCCACAGATCGATCCGACGTAGCAGGGCGTAGTAGGTCTGCGTAATGTCCGTACGCTGCCAGCCGTAGTCGAGACTATCCACCATGGGGACTGCTTCGCTGGTGATTTCCGACAAATGCTTGAGGTGCTGCGAGGCCGGCAAGGTCCCGATGGTCGACTCTTCGCGTAGCTTTTGCAGCGCCAAGCGAAGATCGCTCGCCCATGTCTTGGTTTCTGGGTATTCGTCGAGCCGCTTGAGCATCGCATCCAAGTGGGGTGTCTTCGGCCAACGGTACGTGACCGGCCGAGCGGCATCCACCGGTGGCAGAACCTTGGGAGGCTCTATCGATGGAAGAACGTCCGCAGCACTTTCCGGTTCGTCTCCGACACGATAAAGGTTGTCGCGGTTACGCGTATCTGGCCGGTAGGCGACAAGCGGCATTCGCTCGAGTGGTGGAAGCTGACTGGCAACCGGCAATTGGACAACAGGATCTCGCCAGGGACTGACAGCGACCGGGGGCAGTGTGTCGACCTCTGGTGGAGCCATCAATGTTTCGACAGGCTCGACCATTGGCTGGGTGATATCATTGGGATCTGGCTGCTGAGGAGATTCAACCGGCAACAACATCTCGCGGATCTTTTCGACCGCTTTAGGCAGCTGCTGGTGTAGATGGCGCAAATCTGGCAGACCCAAACCCGGGGCGGCCGATTGATCGGCTACCACTGGTTCTGCTTGCTTGGGGCGAACTGGTTCCAGAGGTTGAAACTGCTTCTTGGCCGGCGGCTCTAACTCCATCTCGAAGAGTGCCGGATCGTCAAATGCCGATCGCGTTTCCTCGACTTCCGGCGGCGCAGCTAAAAGGAACGACCCCTGACCGAAGATTGCCAGGTGAACCAGTACGAACCAAACGTGCTTTAGCAATTTGGTTTCCATACGCCTTGTGATCGTCACGCTCAAGAAGTTACGCCGGGGGTCTTAAGTAGCCAGCACTTTCGCAATAAGCCGTCTCTCCCCTACATCGGTCATAACCGGGGGCTAACTGTACTCAGACGCGAAAGATGCAGTGCTAGCGAGGCGTGATGCGCAGCAACCAGTAGAAGCGGGTGGTGTGCTACGTAGTCTCTTCTTCGGCAGGTAGGCGATAGATGCCCACGTGAGCAGGGAAGTAAACTCGGACGTCCCAGTTCTCGGCATCAGGAAGCTGCGACGCATCGAACTGGTCGTCGAACTCCACGATAAGAATACTTTCAGGGGGTGCGGTCTCCAGCAAAGCCATCATCTGCTTTTCCATTTCCTCCCAGCGCGAGACGAAAAAATCGTACGGAGGGCAGATGAATACGACCCACGGCGTTCGGCCGACGTTGTCCAACTCTTTCTTCACCCACATAAAGGAATTGTGGGCATAGATCGTGATCAGATCGGTGATCTCGAGTGCTTCGCCGTTGTTCCGAATCAGCTTCGAGGTAGGAACATGACGCTCAATCAGGTGGGCTTCGATCGCCCCTCGACTGATGGCCTCCAGCCCTAACGCTCCGGTGCCGGCAAACAGGTCGATCGCGATCTTATCCTTGATCGACGGGCCGATCAGATTGAAAACCGCCTCACGAACACGTTCCTTCATGGGCCGGGTGCGTGTATCGCCGGAATACTCGATCTTCTTATTCTTGAGCCGACCGCCAATGATTCGCATCGGGGCGTCGACAGTCGGCGTCTGCGCAGCAGCACCGCGAGCGGGTTTCTTCTTCACGGGGCGACGTTTGGCCATGGATGTCCGGTCGATCAGGGGGGTAATACACGAGGTCAGTAAGCGTTTATGGTAGCATGGAGCATCAAGCTGCGCACCCCCACCCGAGATTCTTCCATGAATGACGAACAACGAGCCGCCATCACCAAGTGGCGAAAACGCCAGATCTACTGCGTTGCCGCTGGAAACCTGGCAGCGATTGTCTTTCTGCTGGGAATCGCTTTGGGAAGCAATCTTATCCTGGGCATTGGCTTTGTCGCGTTTCTGGTTTGCTTAGGCGGGATCTTTCTAGGGGGGTATCTCGCCTCACGAATCGCGAGTTCGTCCTCGTCGTAAACGCTTGCAAGAGACTACAAAACGCACGAAAATACAGACAGCGATTTTCCAGACCTTCTCCTCTTAGGCGGTTCTCTCATGTTGCGATTCGCTATTTGTTTCTCGCTAACGGTCTTCCTGGTTGGATGTGGCGAACCCATCGCGAAACTAGATCAGCCAGATCCAGCTAGTAGCACTCCGGCTACCACTCCCCAAGCCCAGCCATTGGAAACGCCCTCGGCGGATCCAATGCCCGAAGCCGCCGCCACCGAAACTCCTGCCGAGGCAAATCCTGTGGAAGAACCGGCCCCCGAACCGAAGCCCAAGAAGGGGGTCATCCACCAAACGACTGATGAGGTGGTTGATGCAAAAGAGTGGCTCCAGAAACAGGGAATCGAAGCACGCGATGGCAAGATCGAAGGGGTCGATCCTTTCAGTCAGGCTGCTTCCGGCTATTTCACTCTGGCCGCGCGAGCGAGCACACTCGGACTTCAGCAACAGGTTCAACATTACAAAGCGCTCAACGACAAGTTCCCGTCGTACAAAGAGTTCATGCAAATGATGCGTGACAACCGGATCGAATTCACCAAGCTCCGCTGGTACGAAATTTACGGTTATAACGAAGACACCGGAAAGATCCTGGTGCTGGTCGATACGGTTGCCAAAGAAGAAGGCCCGTAAGCTGTAACTTCCGACGCTGCAGGGTGTGAGATGCGACACAACGCACACCCTGCATGCACTCTTTTGGCAACGCTTGCCTAAAAGTCGCAAAATCTTTCTGCGAATACCCGATTCGTGAACTAGCTTTCCAATAACAACTCATCTTGATCTTCCGATGCCTTGAATTGGAAGCTTCGAGGAAGTTGCTACGGAACCTAATCTTTTGCACTATTCCGCACCACAGAAGAGGCCCTCGCCATGTGGCGAAAGCGTCGCAATTCGCGCCAAGCATCCTTTCTTTCCCATAACCAAAGCGGGAAAAGAACTGGTGCGACGATTGTGGAAACCGCACTCGTGATGCCGGTGTTTTTCATGTTCGTCTTCGCGATTATCGAATTCGGCCATGCCACGATGATCAATAACGTCTTGAAGAATGCGACGCGTACCGCAGCACGCTGGGGCTCAGCGACTGGAGCGACCACCGCGGAAGTCGAGCAGTATGCCCGTGAACGCATGGGGGGCGCGGTCGATCCTTCGATGGTCACCATCCAGATCAAAGACGCCAGCCAATTCGACAATGGGGGCGATGCTCCGACCACGAACAAAGATTTCCAGGCAATGCCTGATATTGAACTTGAGGACGCCGAACCGCGGCAGCTGTTCATGATTCGCGCCTCGATACCTTACGGCAACGTATCCTTGATTCCACATCCGTGGCTGGGAAATGTATTGCTCAGCGGCGAAACGTTTACGCGACACGAGTAACAACGTTCGCAAGCGGCCGCTAACCCTGACCCCCTCTTCACTTTGGTGTAGAGAGGATATGACAAGACAACTTATGCACCCTAGTGCTTTATAAAATCCTTTTCCCAACGAATTGCCATGAACCTTTTTCATCGACGACGCGCTTTGCGTAACCGTCGCGCGACGGCAACGGTGGAATTTGCCGTGATCGCGCCAGTGTTCTTGACGCTGATCTTAGGGATGCTGGAAGCGAGCCGCATGTTTGACACCTATGGCCAGCTGGCACAAGTCGCGCGCGACGGAGCTCGCCTGGGTGCGATGGATCGAGCCGATTGGGTCGCGGGAGGAACCAGAACCAACGACAAGATTATCTCTGATATTCGCAACAGCCTGGAAGCTTCTGGCTACGATCCGGATAAGCTTCAGATCTACATCGAGCCGGCCGGAAAGCCGGGTGAATCTTTCAACTTAGACGACCCAAACAACGACCTTGACTTGTTTCAGGTACGCATCGCTTTGCCGATGTCTCAAGTAGCGGCAATGCCGGTACCGGATAATTTGGACTACGACCTATCGACCGCCGTTATCTTTCGCAATACCAAATCGACGATCGTACAGTAGCCCGCAGCTTGTCGTCCTAGCTTCACCCTTTTCGTACCTGGTTGGTGCCCAACCAGCACCCCAACTCGACCGGTACAGAAAGCAACAGATCCATGGCCAGCAATAGCATTCCAGAGAATTCTCAGCGACAAAACAGACGCGGTGTGTTCATCGTGCTTGCGGCGTTCGTGATGATCGTGCTGTTTGCATTCCTCTCGCTCGGTATCGACTCAGGGCTGATCGCGATGGAACAAACGCGACTGCAGAACGCGGTCGACGCGGCGGCACTGGCGGCCTCACAGGAGATCACGTCCGCCGTTCAAAGTGCGAGCGAGGGAGGCGATCCCAACTCGATTTCGCTGGATCATGCGCGTGCCATGGCTACGGATGTTGCTGACCGCAACGGGGTCTACGTCGATTCGGCCAAGGACGTGGTGTTCGGCAAGCGGACGTATAACGAAGGGAACGGCAAGTGGGAAATTGCCTGGAATCAAGGCCCCTACAACGTCGTTAAGGTTACCGCTCGCCGCGACCAGGAGAACATGAGTGCACGCGACAGCAAGGTGCCATTGGCATTCGGCTGGGCTGTGGGCACTCCGACAATTGATCTCCGCGCCGAGGCCATCGCATTCGTTGAAGCTCGCGACATGGTCGTGGTTCTCGACTTCTCGGGTTCGATGAATGACGATAGTCGCTACTCGTCGATCAGTCGCCTGGGCCAAGACAACATCGAAGCAAACATGGTCGACATCTTCAATGCGATGTCGCCCAACGTGGGCAGTCTGTCGTTTGAGCAGGAATACCTGACCATTGTTGGCACCCCTCCTACCAGTTCGGCCGCTCCACAAAACAAAGTGACGTTCAAAGATCGCGAAGTCTACGTCCAATCGACCAAAAACATCTCGCGAGTTCGCCTGTACTTCGATAACGGAAACTCGCAGTACTTCTACCCAGGTAGCACCACCGGTACTTTCTCGGGGACCGGCTCGAATAACAACCGACAAATCGATCGAGTCTACGTGAAAGCCGGCAATGCAACCGGCAACGGCGAAGAGTTCCGCGATACCAATAGTGCCGTGAAGCAGGCATTCGGCCTGGACAACATCAACTATCCTTATCAGCGCGGCAGTTGGGACGAGTTCATCAACTACTGCCGAGACAATGTTTCCAGCAATAGCGGCAATCGGCAGAAGTACGGCAAACTGAACTTCGTCGACTACGTTCTGACGAATCGCTATCACAATTACGAAACCGAAGACCTCTGGAAGACACCACACTACCCGTTCCATGCGGTGAAGAACGGTTTCTCGCTGTTCCTCGACTTCCTGACAGATCTCGACTTCGGTGATGAAGTGGGCATTGTTTCCTACGACGAATCTTCCCGCGTCGAACATACGCTCAACGACGGCAATGCCTATGCCAGCCTGAACGGCAACCTTATCTCGGACGACTATTCTACGCTCGATACGATTCAACGTCACAAGCAGGCCGGGCACTACGGTAGTTACACGGCCATGGGCTTCGGCGTGGATGAAGCCGACGAACTGCTTAAGGCCCATTCGCGTCATGGTGCTCGTCCGACAATCGTGCTAATGACCGACGGTAACGCCAACCGCTACAAAAGCGGCTGGAGCTTGCCGTACGACTGGAACTGGGCCGACTACACCGACTATGACGGAGACGGCAACGCCGACTACTCCACCAATGATCGCTCGAAACAGTATGCCATCTGGGAGGCCGTCCAAGCCCATAAACGTGGCGTCACCATTCATACCATGAGCGTGGGTGCGAGTGCGGACCGCGACGTGATGACGGCCATCGCCAACGCATGCGGAGGCATCCATATCAGCGTGCCAGGCGGTTCCACAATTGCTGAACTGGAAGCTCAAATGCTCTCAGCATTCCAGCAAATCGCCGCCAAGGTTCCGCCACCGCAACTGGTTTACGACCTGAGCCAAGCCCAAGAATAACCACAAGACACACCACGACGTGTCCTGCAAGGTGGTTGTCGTTGAGGTAGACCCTCGCGGCAACCACCTTGTGTTGTTTCTTGTCCAGCCATTTCTTCGCTAGAATAAAGAGAGGTCCGCCCCAAATCGACTTATCAGACTACCTTGTGAGAAATACCTGGCATGACACCCACGGACGACTCCATTCCCATCCAGCACAGCGAAGCGTTTCCTGTGAAGCCGCCAGTCACTTGGGTAATGTTTCCCCGCTGGCCAGAAGATGGCGACGGTTGGATCTTTCCCCAGGATCGCCACAAAGCAGAAGGGCTGATTCCGAGTGATGTCATCTTTCGTCGTGAAACTACGGAAGATGACTTTTACCTGATCAGCTACGGCGATATCCAAATGAAGATACACCCGGTGATGATGGAAGAAGTCCCGGAACCCAAATACAAGATGGGCGAGATCGTCGAATTAACCCATCAGTTCGACATCGAGAAAATCTCGACTGGCACCATCTACGCGGTTCGCTGGAGCGACTACTACCAGGAACCGCAGTATTATCTCATCCGCGGCGATCTCAAGAGCCAGAATGCTTACCTGGCCAAAGACCTACGCCACTACGAGCCTCCCAAGGAGTTCCACGCGATGCACGAGTACGAACCGTAGCAGCCAAACAAGGAGGCTCCTACCGAGTGGTCGCCCCCGGAGCGGAAGCGAGCGTGCCCCCTCCACTTTCCGTCGTCGAGAATGTCGCCCAGACCGGTAGGTGGTCGGAAACATCCAAGGCTTGTTCTTCGGTCATTTTAAAAGCGGCCATCAGATCCAAGACACCTGCCTGACCGGCGAACTCGGTCGTACGCCGCTGGTCAAAGACGATGTTATCGTAGCTCTTATTCTTACGTGTGTTGGTAGGCGTCCCCTGGACTGTAGCGAAAATACCAGGGACTTGGCCCAGCATCCCGAAGTGCGCGTAGTCCGTATTCAAGTCGCCTAGCAGGATTACGTCGTCTTCGTTGGGATTGGCATCGCGGACAACTTCATAAACCTCGGCCAACGCATCCAACTCTTCGTCGACCTCGTCTGGGTCGGTATGGATATTGATCAGCGTAAAGCTGAACGGCTGAACGCCAGGACCCACGCGGGTACGAAACGAGGCGACATATGGCTCGCGGTGAAGCAAATCATGCGGGTCGTTGATCGTGAAGTCGCTCTTATCGACGAACTCGATTTTCGCTGTGTTATACAGGAATACGTATTGCTCGGTGCTGGCAGTACGTCCCAACCGCGGTCCCACGAGGGAAGCCCAACGAGAACCATCGGCGTTGATCATCTCCAGCCAACGCGGGATGACATCTTGTTCTTTACTGCGAAGCTCTTGCACCGCCACGATGTCGAAGGATTTGACCACTTGGGTTAGCACCTTCATAACTTCCGGCTTCTCGATCTTCGATTGCCCGAAAACCTGGATGTTGAAGCTGGCAAGGCGAATCGATTCTCCTGGCTGCGGATTCGACGTCGTCGTTGCCTGCGTGCCGCTGGGCAATTGCTCGAGAACCTGCTCGACATTACAGCCGGTAGCCGCAACCAGACCAACAATAAACGCAAGCGAAGAAAGAATGAGAGCGCGCACGCGAAGCCTCCTTGCCATGTGCGGTTTCGACTGCCAGCAGGCACCATGCCATCCATAGCAATGTGCCTAAGTGCAAGCGGGGCAACCTTACCGAAACAGATGCCCCACTTCCAGGTCAGTCGCTGACAAGAAAGCAGAAAAGAAGGTAGACCCCAGAAATTAGTGGCTGCTCGCAGTGATAGCAGTGCCCAGGGGACTACCGTTTGCCCAATGCCTTCTCGGCCAAACGAGCAGTTCGAGGATTTTCGCTTTGCGCGGCCTTCTCCAGGGTTGCCTTGATCGCCGCATCGGCCACTCCGATCTGGCCAATCGCCCAAATGGCGCGATTGCAGACTTCGACAGGAGTTCCCTCTTTCTCAATCAAACTCGCCAGTTGCTTGGCTGCCGGAGCCCCTTTCGCTTCGAGTCTGCCGATAAGCGTCACGGCCCAATAGGCGGTCGTTTCTGCAGAAGTGGTCAGCTCGACTAACGAGTCCAGTTCGTCGACCGACGGCGGGCCCAGTTCTTCCAACGCGGCTTCGCTCCATTGGCTGACTTGCTCGTCACTATCACTACAGCAGCGACAAAGCGGGACGATCGCGGCCAGGGCTATGTTCGGATCCTTGGCACAAGCTTCCGCGGCTTTACGACGTTCTTCCAAGTTCGTCCCACCCAGGGACTGGACGGCAAGCGAGGTTTCCATAAATTTCTTTCCTAGAGTTCACCGGAGAGGATTTCGTGCCCGAATCGCAATATTTACATCCAATTGGACAAAAAAACGCTACCTCAACCACCCACGCGGGGTACAATGCCAAACGGAAGGGGCACTCGGTTTTCGTACCTTACGGAGACGCACTTTATCGAACCATTTCCGCGGATCACGGAAGCGAGCTATGAGTTCCCAATCCCTTTCCAACCCATCACAATCTTCAGATGATACCGCCGGGGCTCGCTCCGCGGGCTCGCATCTTGGTGACGTGTCCAAACTACCACCATTGAGCCCCGAAGCCCAGGCGAGTTTATGGCGGTATATCGACCATTTGGAACGGTGGCGGCAATCGATTGGTTTCGAGATTCACGACGGCCTCACTCAGCAGATTACGGCCGCGCTGCTCTTTCTTGAGTCGTACCAGAAAGATCAACACGATTCGACTTCCCTCGAACGTTGTCGAGCCATACTTGAAGAAGCACTCGCCGAGTCACGGCGTCTGATCCAAGGCCTAAACCCTAAGCGCCTCGATGAGGATGGAATCGAAGCCGCCTTGCAAGACTTCATCGTACTTCCTTCCCTTTCCAGCGCTCAGATCGATGTGCATGTCGACAAGAATCTGCCGCGACTGGCTCCTTGGCAGCGATCGAACCTCTTTCGCTTCTTTCAAGAGTCGATCACCAACGCGAGAAAACACAGCGAGGCCACCAAGATTGACGTTTCGCTCCTTCAACAAGAGCACAATCTTGTCGCCAGCGTGAAAGATGACGGTATCGGCTTCGATGTCGATTCGGTCGAACTGACCAGTCATGGTCTGATTGGCCTGAAACAAAAGGCCGATCTCCTGGAGGGTAAGCTGTCGATCGAAAGTGCCCCCGAACGTGGTACCAAGGTCGAGCTCAGCATTCCGAACAATGTTTTCATTGATTAAGAAATCGTGAAGCTGATTGCCGCATGCCGCGCAATGCTCAACAATCGCTATTAACTGGCCTAAACACAAGTTGCCAGAGTAGATAAGTACGGCAGCAACATGGCATTCACCTTAGTTTTGGGGCTCGCCGCCCTGTTTCAATTGGTCGCAGTCCTGATGGCGCTGCGTCTGAACACCATCTACCGTCGTCGGTACGCATGGCTCTTCATCTCTGGTGCCGGCATTTTGATGGCCCTTTGGATTGGTGCCGGCATCGTCGATACGATTCAGCACCCGCCTGGCAACATCACGTGGGAGCCGACACTGTGGGTTCAAACGCTGGCCACGCTGCTGACCGCGATTCTTTTCTTTGCGGGCATCAGCACGATTGAACCACTCTTCAAGGAAAACGAAGCGGCCAGGGCGTTATTGGCGAGCGAAAACGCCCTGTTGAATCGTGAAGTACAGCATAGCCGGGAAGAGATGATGCTCGCGCAGCGTGTTCAGTCGAATTTGCTTCCCAAGTCGGCTCCTGCCGTCCGTGGGCTCGATATCGCGTTCCTATCTCGACCGGCAGAATGGACCAGTGGAGATTACTTTGATTTCGTTGAACCTGACGACAATACACTGATCGTCACGGTGGCCGATGTTTGCGGCCACGGTATTGGCCCCGCCTTGCTGATGACGACTTCGCGTTCCTATTTCCGCGGGATCGCTAAGACACGCAAGCAGTGCCAACCCATCCTCAATACCTGGAACAACGCAATTGCCGAAGACGTGGAAGATGGCGATTTCATGACGGCACTGGTTGTAAGACTCGACTTGAAGGAGCGACAAATCGAGTACCTCGGGGCAGGCCAGAACGGTCTGCTCATTCACGACGACGGCACCTTTGAAGAGCTCGAGCGAAGTGGGCCACCACTGGGAATCATCAATAACTTCGATTATCCGTGCCCTGACTGTATCCCCCTGAGATCGGGGCAGATCTTGGTGCTTTGCACCGATGGAATTCACGAAACCGAAGGGAAAGATGGTTCGCAATTTGGAACCCACCGTATCGCCGATCTGCTTTCAATGCACCGCGAGCTGACCGCAACCCAAATGGTAAAGCGGCTGGATATCGAGGTACGCAACTTTGCCGCAGCACCCAAGGCCCATGATGACCTGACGGCGGTCATCATCAAAATCGCGTAGCTACTTCAACACTTCAAGTAGGTTACTGAAGTTATCTGTCCAGGGCTTAGCATAGACCATGTGCGGCCCCAACTGCGTCGCGGCGGACTGCATCGTGTCATCCGAGAGGAACTGGTGATTCTTCGACGCAATGATCCACTGAGAACCTGTCTGCTGCGTGGCGGCATCCGGCGCGGTGGTGATGTAAAGCGTTTCCAAGTCGAACTCTTCACACGTCCCCAACACAACCGGCCGTAGGTCGAGATGCTTGTTGCTCACGTGAATTGCGAGGACACCTCCTTCAGCCAAGTGCCGCTGGTAGATCCGAAATGCTTCCCGCGTCAGCAAGTGAGTTGGAATCGCATCGCCGCTGAATGCATCGAGCACCAACAAGTCGAACTGTTGATCTGGCTCGCGTTCCAAAGCCAACCGGGCATCACCCAGCACCAGGTCATGCTGGGCTTTGCAGTCTTTCAGAAAGGTGAAATGCTGCTTCGCCATTTCGATAACGTCGTCATTGATCTCGTAGAAGCGATAGTAATCTCCTTGATTACCGTAGGTAGCCAACGTTCCGGCCCCAAGACCAACCACGCCCACGCGTCTTTCGTTCTGCTTGGGCAATCGAGCCATCGTCAAACCGACGCCTGTGTTTCGGGCATAGTAGGAGGTTGGTTCGCTTTGCTTGGCATCGGCCTGGTATTGAAAGCCGTGCATGATACGCCCATGGTACATCGCCAGAATCGGTTGACCGTCGTTGGTCGGAACCTCGCCAATACTGAGCACACCATAAAAGTTCCGCTGCGACTCAAGATAGTGAGACTGGAACGAACGCAACTGTCCGGACAGCATCACCAGCATGCCGCAGAACATTAGTCCCATCGACCAGAGGGGAATCGCCCCAAAACGTTTCTCGAGCGAACTAACGGTAACAAACATTGCCAATCCAAAGGCCACCATCAAACTGAGTGGCATTTCGTAATACTGCGAGAAGATGAGAGGGCACACCAGGGATACGAACATCCCACCCAGAGCGCCGCCACCAGAAATCATCAGGTAGTAAAGCGTCAAATGCCGCGTCGACGGCTTCAAACGAACCAGTTCTCCGTGGCAGATCATACAGACAAAGAACATCGCTCCGAAATAAGACACGGCCATCCAGCCAATGTCGAGCATACCACCCAACAGCTGCAACGCACTGATCAGCACAATGCTGCCAATCGCCATCCAGCCCAGCCAGCTTCGTCGATACCAACCTTCGCCATCGAAGCAAAAGATGAACGTCAGTAGGTAGAGACTCAACGGCACGACCCACAAGAACGGCACCACGGCCATGTCCTGGCAGACATGGTTGGTTGTGGCCAAAAGCATCACACAGGCAAACGCCGGCAGCGCCAACCAGGCGGCAAGCGTTTTCCAGCCGGGCACCGGCTCGTCTGAGCATTCGTCGTTTGGTTCAGCAACGTTTTGAGGGTCACCTTGATTGCGAACAATAGCAACGGCGATCGGGATAAGTAGCAATGCAAACCCAGCGTACCCCCAACTCCATGCTCCCGATTGGGTCGGCAGCGTCCAATTGGGTTCCACCAGAAAGGGATAGGTCAGCAACGCTGCCAGCGAGCCGATATTCGACAGGGCATAAAGTCGGTAGGGGGTTTTGCCGGGGGCCAACTGGCTAAACCAATGCTGAAGCAGCGGTCCGTTAGCCGCCAGCAGGAAGTACGGCAGTCCAAGATGGGTGGCCAGCAGCAACAGGATATACCCAGGGGGCCAAACATCGGCCGTCGGCTTCCAGTCATCGCTGGGTGAAATTGGCATGAGCAAAAGAGCTGCGATCATCAGCCCTGCGTGAATGACGCCTTGCCACCGCTTTGGCACATAGGTAGCTAGCAAGTGGGCATACAGATAACCGGCAAACAGAACGACCTGAAAAAACAACATACAGGTTGTCCACACCGTAGGACTTCCGCCGAACCAAGGAAGAATCGTCTTGCTGATCAGCGGCTGCACCTGAAAGAGCAGAAAGGCGCTCCACAAGACAGCCAGTGGGAGCACCCATCCATAGACAAGATTCTTCGGATTGTTCGTCACTGAACTTTTCGCACTTAGAGACTCAGGGAAGGCAGTCGCCGGAAATCGGCGCGCAGAACGGCCCTAAAGCATAGGTCACAATGTAGGCAGTTTTGCGCTGCCTAATACCTGCCCCCTGATTTGGCGAGAATGGACTCCAGCTAATGAAATATTCTCTTCCACTAAACATCGCGCAACGGTTTTTTATAGAAATCTTTCTGTTTTAATCACCCCAAGCCGATCATTTGTTCTTGGTGAATGCGAAAACATTCCGTTAAAATTCGACGTATAGCCTTATCCTATTCTGCTAGTTTTCATCTGCGTTTTCTGCCTCGATTTCGTAGATGAATAGGTCCTTAGGGAGTGTGTTTCGGCCAGATGCCTTGGCGATCGAGCTAGTTCAACTGATTCCTGAAGGTCGCCCAAGAGTCTAATTAGCCTCACGACTCTTAACTGGACCCTATTCACGAATCTGTTCTATTCAGCTTCCTTATTTTCGTTGGCACTTCTGTGCTCTAACATGCTCGCGCATGACAGGGAGATTGTCGTGTACGCAACTGCTTCTGTCGAAGCGGATGTGATGAGTGTGCTGCGCCAGTTCGCAGATGCTTATGCATGCCGCGATAAGGGGAGATTGTTAGGCCTGTTTTGTTCCGATCGAGATGCTGTGGTCCTGGGAAGTGGAAGCGACGAGCGAAACGTCGGTGCCGCGGCCATTTGGGGTCAGGTACGCCGAGATTGGGAACAAACAGATACTCTCCGGATGCGATTTGGATGGAGAAGTGTTTCGACGATGGGTCAGGTCGCCTGGCTCGCCACCGATTGCTACCTCTATGTTCAAGCCGGATACCGGAAAGCCGAAGTGCCCCTGCGAATTACAGCCGTCATGATTCAAAATCAACACGGTTGGCAAATTGCTCAGCTTCATTACTCCTCGCCCATTAGCGTGGAATCCGAAGCCGATACCTGCGTGGAATAGCAACCTATCTGCCTCTATTATTCTTTTTGACTGATATCCCAGCCATTCCAAACGCAAAAAAGCCCCCAGGTTTCCACCTGGGGGCTTTTTCCATTCTTGGTATTATCCGATATAATATGTGGCTTGGCTTGTGTTAGCCTTGCTGATAGTGGCTTTCTCGAAACGACAGGTGCCAGAAGCACCCTCCGGCATCGGGAACGAACCTACGAAAGCATTGGGATGCTACGTACTTTCCTTCGATCCAAAATTCACCGCGCGACCGTGACCCAGGCCGACCTGGATTACGTGGGTAGCATCACCATTGATTCCGACTTGCTGGAAGCGGCTCAAATTCTACCGCACGAGCAGGTCGACGTCCTGAATGTGACCAATGGCCAACGGCTGACCACCTACGCAATCCCTGGCGAGGCGGGTTCCGGTGTCATAGGCATCAACGGTGCGGCGGCTCATCTCGTGAGCCCTGGCGACCTGGTCATTATTGTCTGCTATGCCCAGTACACGGCGGAAGAAATCGAAGGGCACCAGCCTCGAGTCATTCTGGTCGATGAAGCGAATCGGATGACCGACTGCATCGTTGAATCGGATTCGATGAACTCTTCTACCTGACCTCCAGCGGTCATTCTACGGCGGCAGGGCCCGCTATTCTTACTGCAATTACGGCCACTTCAGAGCTGGCATTTGCATCGCAAGCCAACGCGGAACGCCTACGGTCCCATCTCATATAGGCTGGTGGTAACGAATCGAGAGAAGGCCGCCTTAAGTGGACAATGATGGCGTGATTCTATGCATCAAATCCGCAATGCTCGCGACTTCGACGATAACTGCGATATGGCGATGCCATTACGACTGTGGCGAATTGGTTTCCATTGAACTCTTGTTTCGACCTGTTTACGACGCACATTCCCGAACCCAACTGTCGGTTCACCGCATAAACCCGGATCGGGGGGAGCTTCCCCATTGCGGGAATGACGAAGATGAGCAACATTGTTTCTGTCGGCGGGCGAACTGGGCAGAACGTCACCGCACAATTGAGCTCTTAACTGGGATCACCAACGCCAATTCCAGCAATTGGCCGGTAGAGGTTTTAGATCACAGGATGTGACTCCAAGTGCGACAAGAAGTCGCTTTATTCTGTTGGTGCACATCCACGAGCCGTATGGGGGCCGGTACAACGTCTTCGTAAAGCTTTATGCTTTGCGACCTATATGGGGCAGAACGTTGGACCGGCTCCTTTTTTGCGCGCTCTGAACTGCTAGCACCCTTCTTTTCGGCGATTTCTCCCTTTCTTGAAGGCCGAGCGAAAAACTTTCCGGGCCATGACCTCACGTGTCAGACGGGTAGCGATAACTACTACTGCCCAAGGGCAACCAAGTTAATCAGAACCCTAAAACAATACACGGAAGGATATCAATCATGGCCAAGTTTTACGTTGAATCGGGATCGTTACGATTGATCGTGGATGCTGCTGACGCTCGTCGTGCTGCCATCTGGGCCGTTCATCGTGCGTTAGAACATATTCTGCCCAATGAAGAAGAGGAGCTTGATGTGGATAATCTGCCAGAGGTTGAACCTGTCGGCACGATGGTGCTGGGGGATGCCATTCGACTTAGCGAACGAGGCTTCGAGAACGCCGACGTCATTCAGTTCGAGACGCTTGATGTCGTCAGCGAATGGAGCCAACTCATGCTGGCCCTCTCGAACATGGAGAGCGATCTGAAAGCCGCCTAACGGTCTTCAGCGGAAGCGTTAACACGGAGGAAGCGGCAAACCACCGCTTCCTCAACCATGGGGCAGGCAAGGGGCACTTCAGTCCGTTTCTGGTAAGAGAGGAACGAAACGAACTCCGCCGAAATCGTCTTCCTTGTAACGATCTTCACCCACCTTGCGAATTCGTATTAACTTCTGTGAATCCTGCACCGGGCCTAGCGGCATAACCAGCCGTCCGCCAACGGCCAACTGTTCGAATAATGCACTAGGAACCCGATCTCCTCCGGCCGCGACGGCGATCGCGTCATAGGACCCTTCCTCGGGCCATCCCTTTAGTCCGTCTCCAAAACGTACGTGAACGTTGCGAATCCCTAACCTGCGGATCGTTTCCGCTGCTGTGATTGCTAAGTCCCCGATACGTTCAACGGTATACACTTCTTTGGCAAGTTGTCCCAAAACCGCTGCTGCATAGCCGCTTCCGGTGCCTACCTCCAACACGCGATCAGACGGCTGAAGCTCGAGTACCTGTGCCATGAGAGCCACTATCAGAGGCTGAGAGATAGTCTGCTTATGGGTCAGCGGTAACGCTGAATCGGCGTAAGCATCGTCCCGGAAAGAAGCCAGGACGAACTCTTCACGCGGTACGTCATGCATGGCCTGGAGCACTGCCTGGTTGGTAATCCCCCGCTGCCTGAGCAGGCTCAGCATCTCGTCACGTTGCTGATCGAGTTTCATGATGCACGCTCCCTAGCAGGTATCCGCAATGCTTTGTGCAGGCAGAATCCTCCTCCGAGATGCCGCCCAGGCGGAAAACAACGTGGTGCTAACCATTAGTCTCACGAAAAACGTGAGCCAACGCAAACACACAACCTAGAGAATGTTCGTTTCGATCAATGATCGAGAATGAACTCGTTGCTGTTCAAGAGTGCCCACCAGATATCCTGTAAGGCAGCTGCTTCGTTGTCTCGCGTCTTCAGAATCTCGCTGATCGCAGACAATTCCTGCTTGGTGGGCCGACGCGACAGGGCCGCCAGGAACAGGTGCTCAACCTTGTCGTGCGACGACATCTTCGAGGCCGTAACCTTATTCAGAACAGCGGCCTGAGCGTCGGTAGCCTGTTTCATGAGACCACCATTCATGATCAACAGCGACTGTGTGATGCCGCCGTCCAGGGCTGACGTTTCGCTATCCTCGTCGTCTCCCATCTTTTGATTGACCTGACCCAGCCAGCTGTGGCGATCATCGACCGAAGCGATAATCGCATTCTTCCCCTCAGCAGGGCTCTTGGCCAGCATTTGCAACGAGTGGAAGAGTTGCTCAGCCTCCATCTGCCGCGAATAGTAGCGAGCAAACAGTTGCTGACCTGCATCCGGGTTATCGGCCAGGTTCTCGTCGATCTGTCGGCTCGAAAGTCCGTAGGGCTGCGACAGCGTGATCCACCGCATCAACCGACGGAGGTCGAAGTTCGACTCGGCGAAATGCTCGGAGAGTTGATTCAATAGCTCGGGATGAGAAGCCGGATTATGCGGCCCCATATCATCGACCGGCTGCGTGAAGCCAACCCCAAAGAAGTGCTGCCACATGCGATTCACGGTCGCCTTGGGGAATTGATCCGAGTTGACGATCAACTGGGCCAATTCTTGCCGACGATCGACTTCGGAAACTTTGCCGGAGCGTGGAATGGTCGTTCCATCCACGAATTGCGGATAGGCCACTTTCAAAAGGCCATTGGGCTGTTCGTAGTAGACTTCGCCGGAGTCGGAATCGCGACTCTTGGAGAAGTCTTGGTCAAGAATCGCCAGCTGCCCTGACTGGCGATCTTTGGCCAACTTGGTTTGACGGAAAAACGCATTCAGTCCCCAGAACTGCTGTTGGCTCCAGCCAGTGGTCGGGTGGTTGTGGCACTCGGCACATTGCAGTTGTTGGCCGAGAAACGCCGTGCAGGTCTTGGCAGTTGCCAGCTTGGCATCTCCGTCGATCATGCTGACCAGGAAGTTCGTCGCCGGATTGAAGCTTTCGCTTCCGGGACTCGTGGTTCCAGTCGCCGTCAGGAGGTCTTGGACAAGCAAGTTGTAAGGCCTGTTCTTCTCGAATTGCTTGGCCAGGTAGCCTTCCAAAGAGGAACGATCGATAGGGCTGTCTTCGGTCATCCCCCCGGCACGTCCGACCAGGATATTTGCAAAACGAGCACTCCAGAACGAGGCGAACTCCGCTTCGTACTGATCGCCTGACAAGATTTGATCGACCAGCCATTCGCGTTTGTCATCGCGACGCTGGCTGACGAACTGTTCGATTTCATCGACCGTGGGAATACGCCCCAGCAACTGCAAATAAGTACGACGGACAAACTCGTGATCGGTAGCAGCCGGCGAAGGCTTCACGTTCTCGGCCTTCCACGCCGAAGCGATCGCCTCGTTGATTTGGCCAACAACCTGATCGTCAGAAAGCTCTAAGCTGCCACGCGAGCGAGGCTGCACGAAGCGAGGAGCCGCCTTATCCGCCAGGGCCGTCGCATCGACGGACTCGATCACTTGGGGCATCTGAGGCCCAGGCTCAGGCATCGCTTGTGGTGGTGGAATGTCACTCGACTGCGGACCATTATTGGAAGCCAGCTGTGGCCCCTTGTCGGTAGCAACATCAGTGTCGCGGGCGCCAGCCGACGGGGTTTTGTCCCCGTCGGCGGCGAGCGGCGTGCCTTGCCCTGGCATGAGTTGCTGATAACCGATGTAGGCCACTCCACTGAGAACCACTAGCAGACAGAGACTAAGTGCCAGTGATCCGATCGCGGTCAAAAGACGCTGCCGCTGCATGCGACGCTTGGCCGTACTCGTTCTTTGAGATGGGACTTCGGCGGTCGGGTTTTCTGGCGCAGCTTGTGCTGCCGCTGCGATCACCATCGAGAGTGGTGCTTTGGCGTGGCCATTGACCCCCGAATTGCCTTGGCTTTGTCGCTGCTGGTGAGCTTTGACGATGTGCGCAGTAAGATCCGGCATCTGCTGCTGGCCCAGCAGTTCCTCCAGGAGAGGATCGATGATTGGATCTTCGTGGTTCATGATTCGTGATTCAATTTGAACTCGATGCACTCGCGAAGTTGCTGCTTCGCTCGTTGCATCAGGTTTTTCGCTCCGTGCTCGCCAATTTGTAAAGCATCTGCGATCTCTGAACGTGATTTGCGATCTTGAAATCGCATCTGCAATGCCGTTCTCGCTCGTTCGGTCAGACCTTCCAGGCACTCGTTCAGGAGTCCTAAAAGTTCCTCCGGCTTGCGATCGTCGGTCTCCACCCAGAACTGCTCGATATTTTCGACGGCCTGGATGTTTGTCTGCCGACCTTCTTTGCGTCGGCGGTCGATCAACAAATTTCGAGCAACCGTCCTTAAATACCCCCTGGTGGCGGCATCTGTCAGCTGCTCGAATGGCCTCTCAAGAACCTTCAAAAAAGTTTCCTGAGTCAGATCCTCTGCCTCCTGGGGCGAACAACCCCAGGACCGCAAATAACGCCAAACGCTAAGTTGATGCTGTGCAACAAGTTGCGCGACATCAACCGCAGTCGATTCGTGTTGCGGAAGGTCTTTCATCTAGAGAAAACGATGGCTAGTGGCGAAAAGTACTCAGATTCGAGCGTCAGTTAAGTGGATTCGTGATGCCGGGGGGTAACTGTTGCAGTGTATCCCGAAATGTCGAGAAAAGCCGGACGACGGCCCCTCGATTTGCGGAGGCACCTCGTCAATTAGAGGCACAAACCAATGCTGCCATCGGAAGTATGCGACTGATAGCACGGGGAAACTTGAGGATTTTTTGTCCATCCCAAGCAATTACGTCGAAATCATTGTGGATTGCCCTTGCTGGAAATTCATGATCCAACGACATTGTCCCGGCGCTTTTCAGCCCCCTTCGACCAGGACGGTCGAACGTGAAAAGCACGAGTCTCTTTCCGAAGCAGACTCAAGGGCCAATACCCCGCTGGCCCGCTAGAAGACACAAGGCCCTGGATGGGGCCGAGATTGATTTCGCTCCAAGGAGGGATGCGATGAAGGCGGTTATCTCGCTCGTGTTATTGTTCGCGCTGGCAGCGCCGTTGGCGGCTGCCGATGCGGTTCTCTACTGCTTCACGGCCGATTGGTGTGTTTACTGTCACCAGATGCAACCGGTCATCGGTCGCATGCAACAGGCCGGCTATCCAGTTCAAGTCATCAATCGTGACCAACAACCGCAGATGGCCCAGCAAATGGGTGTCCGCGGATTGCCCTACTTTGTTCTCGTCTCGAACAATCAAATCGTCGACTCGGTCGAAGGCGCGACATCGTTCGATCGCCTGGCGAAAATGTTTCAAGCCGCCAAGCCACAGATAGACGCTGCCCAAGCCGCACCTCAACTCAGCGCCGCAACCGGTCTGGCACGAGGTCAGTCGCCACAATCTTCTATGGCGATGCCCGGCCAGGCCAGCGTTCAGCCAGCCGCCTATGGCCAGCCCATGAGCCAATCTCCTGCTCATGCCGGTAGAGACATTCATGCTCAGGCAATGCAAGCCAGCGTCAAACTGAAAGTCAGCGACCCCGATGGGCATTCGTACGGCAGTGGTACCGTCGTTCACACCCAGGGGAACGAAGCATTGGTGCTGACCTGTGCTCACTTGTTCCGAGACTCGCAAGGGCAGGGGCCCTTGGAAGTGATCACCTTCCAGCAGTCCGAGTCTGGCACTACGGTTCCTGGCGAGATCCTCGTTTACGATCTTGAGCGAGACGTGGCCCTGGTTGCCATTCGCACCCAGTCCCCCATCAAGCCAATGTCGATCGCCCCGCCCACAAACCAGATGCAAGTTGGCCAACAGGCCTTTAGCGTTGGCTGCGATAATGGGGGCCCACGCAACCTTTACCCAACACGCATTAACAGCGTGAATCGCTACGTCGGTCACGACAACCTCCAAGCTGCCGGCGCTCCTTCGGTCGGACGCAGCGGTGGTGGCCTTTTCAATCCGCAAGGCCAACTCGTCGGCGTCTGCAATGCGGCCGATGACGAGGACGACGAAGGGATCTACGCCGCTATCCCGACGATCTACACCGTCTTGAACCAAGCGAACCTCGCGCATCTGTTCCAGAACCAACAGCAAGCCAATCCCGTTCAACTGGCCTCGGCCACGCAGCCGCTGGGAAGCAGTCCAGCGCGATCGATTCCGGAAGTTCCCCAAAGCAACTTCCCCTCGAATCCCGCTGCTCGCTCGATGCCTAGTGTATCAGGGGCATCGGCTCACACGCCAAGTAACTTCGAGAGCGTGCAAGGCCTGAGCGATGTTGAACGCGAGATGCTGCATTATCTTCGCGGGCAAAAGGACGGAGCAGAAGTTACCGTCGTTCTGCGGTCCAAAGACAACCCGAGCGCTCAGCCGGCCGTATTTACACTGCCAGGCGGCCCTTCGCCAGAGTTCATGCGGCAAGCATCGCAAAACACCGGCCGCCCTGGACCTGTCATGCGAGGCCAAAGCCGCTAGGTGCCTCAAAAAGAAGGGTCGCGTTGTAACAGCTGAATCGATTATGCAAATCCAAAGAGCCGCTGATCGATTATTGCTGCGGCATTCTGTAAGCCATCGGCTACTGCTCCCAGAAGAAACGTATGCTTTAGCCATGGGGGTACGACTCCCCCGTTGCTTTGACATGGGTTTCTTTGGTGGATAAGCCGTGTTCATTTTTCTGTTGTTTGCCGTTTTGAATCTGTCTGTCGGTTTTGCAGCCGCAGTCTTACTAGGCTACGGACCGCAGCCTTGGTTCGCGCTGTTTCTGCCGTCGAACACCGACAACGTTATTCAAATTGACGCAATCGAAACAGAAGAAGCTGAGATCGAGAAACCAGCCGAGCCAGCCGACGAACCTACGCCCAAACTCGTGAGTCAACCATTTCCGGAAATGAACGAACCGGAAGACTTACCGGCCGAATCAGAGCCGGTGGCCGAAGACGAGCCAGAGATCGAACAAACGTTTGAACCCGTTGCCGAAGAGGCACCTGCCGCAACTGCCCAGGAAAAGCCCTTTGGTGAGGACGAAGATAACGAGCTCGAAGAATTCTTAGCCGGGCGCAAGAATGAACCGAAGAACCTTGAGCACGACGAACCGACCAGCGAGAAAGCTCCCGAAATCGCTTCCGCCGATGACATCGAATCGATGTTTGCTGCCTCGCTAGGGGACGACGCGGAAACGGCATCGAATGTTGTTACCGCCCAAACGGAGTCGGACGAGGACGACGAACTGGACGACCAGCCTCTCGGCCAAGACGACATCGCCGCTTTGTTCAACAGCTAAGTTGTTCCATCCGTGATTAGCGGAAGATTTCCTTTTCGTGGAAATCACCTTCGGGGCTCATCCCCTTTTTCAGTGCTTCACGCATCAGATCTTCCCCTTCGCCACGCAGGGCAAATACCGGAAAGCCAGGGCTAACGTACTCGTTCCAATAACGCTCGTAGACTTCGACCGTCTCTTTGTTCTTTGCCAGGGCATTCGGCACGGCATGCACCATCACGGTCTTGTCTTCGCTCTTCTCCAAGTATTGTCCGAGCATTTTCGGCAACATGCGCGACAGCCAGTTGGTTCGCACGAACTTCAGCTTGCGCGGAATAATGTAACGAGGACGATTCAGCGGACCGAGTGCTTCGTGCAGCGCCGTGACGAACATGCGACTATCTTCGTCGCTGGCATCTTCCAACAGAACACGCACGTAACCGCCGGCCCGCGACTTCGCCACGACTTCCGGTGGAGTCTTCAACATCTTCAGCTCAACCATCGTTCTCGCAATCGACTCTCCGATGGCCTGTACCAGCGACTCACTCGACCAAGGCTCTTTGGTTCCAGCAAACGGCGGAAAGCCACCACTTTCGCGGGTCGATTCTTTGATCCGCATTTCCAGCGTATGGTTTGGGGTTCCTTCGTAGGGCGTGCCGATCTGCCACAGATCGCGGGTCTCGCGGCGGAGCGTCACGCGCGAAAGCATATCGCGATTCAAGTCGCGGACCGAGCCTTCCAGCAGTTCAGGGCGCAGGTCGGTCAGGGCAGGGTGGACGTGCCCCACTCCTTTCTCAATCACCGCGTCGTCTGTCACGCCAAAGATGTTCTGATGCTTCTTGATGAAGCGGGCATAGTCATCCAGGCCCTTGCTGAACTCAGGAGCCAGGCAAACAACGTCCCAGTTGTCGGCCAGCTTCTCAGGCACCTGGGGATCGAGCCGAAACGATCGCCCGCGAAGCTGCCGCACTGTCATGCTCGTGGTGACGGTCGTCAGGTCGATCAGCACGTTAATCTTGTTGGCATCCCAACCTTCACCCAGCAGCCCGCGCGTGCCGACCAGACACTTCGTCAAACCGCGCTGGAACAGGTCGGTGATCATCTCGACATAGACGCGCGGACACCAGTCGCGCCCACTGCCAGAAACCACGTGAAAACCGACTTCAGCGTCGAACGTCAGCGTCGCATCGTATCCAGCATCGGCCAGCCACTGCTTGGCCGCGGCCTCGAACTTCTCGGAAAGATCGTCATCGACCAGCACGCTCGAACCAGTGACCAGAATCGGATCGAGTTCGTCCAGCTTCGGATCGTTGACCATTACCCGAAATGCCGCGATCGCGCCCCCTGCTTCACTGCTGAGCAGATGCTCGACCTCGGAAATGGTCGCGGCTGTCTTCTCGAAGTCGGTTACCACAACCGCGCGGATCGCATCCCCCAATGCCGCCATCTCGGCCGTCAGGATCGGAACCAGGGCCTTCGCCTTTTCGCTGGAATAGGCCAGCACACGTCCCACCGGCGAAGCGCATGCCTGACAGCCGGTCTCGGTAATCTGCACGCCCAACATGCGTAAACCTGAGATCACGCGATCCGCCAAAGCGCGATCCTCGGCGTTGGCCGATCGCCGCAGTCCATGACGGACGTAGCGATCGAGCACCGGAATGATGACCGGGATCTGCGGGACTTCTTCGATGGGCACTTCCAGCACTACCGGTGGCACTTCGGCCGGTAACTCGATGTGACGCGTCTGCAGAAACACGCGAGCGGAGTCGGCAAAATCAGGGTCGCGACGATGAAACGAAGACCATGTCTTGAACGTGCTGGTCGCGTGCCGACGTGTTTCCAGCGTCTGCACCAACCAAGGAATGAGCGCCTTCACGCGAGGTGCCTCGTCGACGGTTTCCACTACGGATGGCGGCTCTGGCTGGGCTGGAGGTTCCTGTTCGACTTCTTCTTCCGAAATCAAATCAGCAAAGGGATTGTCCTCGTCTTTGTAAACGGCTTCTGTACCGCCCAGATGCTGTAGCTTGAGTTCTTCACCTTCGGGCTCGTCCGCTTCCGGTTCTTCCACCGGGGCAACTTCTGCAGCAGGTTCTTCGTCTCCATTATCAGCTGGCTTATTGGTGACTGCCTGCAGAATTTCTTCCAGGTGATCGTCGGCCTGGGCGACGAAGCGGAGTTCCGCTTCGGAAGGGCGAACGAAGTAAACAAGGTCCTGATACGGAGCGAGAAAGCCATCTCGCACCACCGCTGGGACCGGCACGTCGTGATCGATTGGGCCGAGAAACTCTTGATAACGCTCGAAGTCGGCGGGGACCTTGCCATCGCCATCCGGTGGTGTCGCGGTCAGCCCTACCACGATCGGGTCGTCCAGGTACTGCATGGCGTCGGAAAGCACGCGTCCCCAATGCCCTACCAGGTGATGGCATTCGTCCAGAATGAGCAGTCCCACGCCTTCGTCGCGTAGCCTCTGCCAGGTTCTCAGGCACGACTGATGCAGCATCTCGAACGATTCGCCGGCGAGGCCCGCTTCGTCACGCACGCTTTTGCGATAGGCCGAGAGACGCTCGTCGTAGTAATCGCGATTGTGCTTCTTCAGATCGCGAATCCAAACCTTCGCTTCAGCCGGATCCTGCGCCTGCCCTTTCGAGATCAGACGATCTTCCCACAAAGACATGGCCGCATGGTCGAGGCCATCGTCGCCTCGGCGGGGCAGCGTGACGGCCTGATAGGTGAGCGAGGTCAACAGTTTGGGTTCGTCGGGCGAGGTGCTCACCAGCATCGACATGGGACGATCGGTCTCGAACAGATCGGTCCTGGCCGCCCACTGCGATTGAATGGCCGAGTTGGGGCTGAGCACCAGCGCCGGCCGCTTGATCATTTCGGCCCATAAGTAAAGCCCCACGACTGTCTTGCCTGAGCCAGGCGGAGCGACAATGTGCAGTTGCCGCTCGCCACGGGATAGCTGCTGCTGGGCGACATCGCGAACTTGAACTTGCGAAGGGCGCAATTGGCCGCGGAACTTAATTGACGGAAATGGATCGCTCGACGTCATATCGCTTCCGGCCCAAGATGAGAAACACAGGTGACTTGCGTTATTCTCATGGCTTTGGCCGGGAAGTTGAAGAGGGCACCCGTCATTGTTCGTTCAATTGAACATGATTTGACTGCCGACCAGCGAGCTAACTCCCATCAATCGACATCATCCCTTGTATCTGCGGCTTACTTCCTTCGGGAATGAATTGCACGGCCCCATCCCCCATCGCGGCTTGGACACCGTGAAAGTATTGATCGTCGAAGTTTTTCGACATGAGTGCCTGGGGGGAAATGTCGACCGGCTTGTACCAGGGCACCGGGTTGGTCGTATCCTCGACCACCATGATGACGTTGGATATCCCCACTTTGACATCCGCAAACGACCTGGCCTTGTCCATGCCCAACATGGTGTTTGGGCCAGATATCGCCACATACGTGGTCGCGTCTCCCATGTCGTTGCCCCCTAGTGCCGGGCTGGCGTAGGCAAACGGCATCCTCTCGCAGGCCTGCATATTACCGGGGCTGTCCCATGGCTGCGAGAAGTCATACTTATCGTAAATGTCGTTTCCCTCAACGAACGGCAAAATCAGCACGCGCCACGAGTGCATCGGCTCGCCATCTTCATCAGGAATATAGGCCGGCGGCAACGTGCCGTAAACGTCGTGATAGTTGTGCAGGGCGATCGCGATCATCTTCAGGTTGTTGTTGGACTGCATTCGCTGGGCGGCCATGCGTGCCTGCTGCACCGCCGGCAGCAATAATGCGACCAGGATGCCTGTGCACAAGAGGGCCATCACCCCAAAAACGACGACCACAATAATGATGACGACTTTGGCGTCACCGCGACGAGAAGTACGCATGATGGGGTTCCCTAATTATGTCCTGAAGCTAGTTTATTCACGGGCGGTTGCCTGCTCTGCGCCACCTAATTCTGGGCATAGCAGACACTCTTTCAACTGCTTAGGGTCGTCCTTAGGCATCCACTGGACCGCCCCATCCCCCAGCAGCACGGGAAAATAGGAAAGGTCATTCTGTTCGATTTTGGCGGCGTCGATCAACTCGAAAGGAGTGATATCGCCCGGTTTCGTCCAAATCACGGGATGTTCGATTCTCTCGACAACCATCGCCACACGACCCAACTCACAAGGTACTTCGTCGAATGATCGTCCTTCTTGGGGAAGCATGATGGTTTGTTTTCCCTGGGAATCGACCACCGCCAGATAGGTCGTCATTCCGGGATACGTTTCCGTATCGAGATAGGGACTTTCAAACAGGCTGGGCACCATCTCTGCCAGCGGTCGATTCGTCTCGCTATCCCATGGTAGCGAGAGATCGAACTGATCGTATAAACCCTTCTGCTCGAGAAATGGCAGAAGTAATACGCGCCACGAGTATAGTGGGCGGCCTTCGCTATCGGTCACCACGACCGGCGGCAGGCTGCCATAGGTATCGTGGTAGTTGTGCAGTGCAAGGCCAATATTCTTCAGGTTGTTCGAGGTCCAGCTGCGCCGCCCACCCCCATAGCTATGCGTTCTCGACGGCAAGAGCAGCCCGACCAAGACCAAGATGATGCCCGCTATCACGAACCACTCGACGACCGTAGGCTGCCACCACTTTTTGGGCTCCGGCTCGGTTGGCTGGCCATGAGGGCTATCGAATGGATTGGGATCGTTCATAATTAGTCCTTTGGTACACGCCCATCGTTCGCATACATCAGCGGCAGAATCTCTTCTTCGGTTGGGTCCTTGAACGGTCGCACAGAACCGTCCGCAAAGCCAATGAAGAAGGTTTTACTGGACCACTGACCATGATCGAGTATCTGCAGATACTCGGACGGCGTGATGTCTTCCGGCTTCGTCCAGATCACCGGATTGGTCAGATCTTCCACGACCATGGCCGTGTGAGATAATCCGTCTTTAAATTTGGATAGCTTTAGGTCCTCGCCAGGCCGCGGCCAGGCGGTGCTCCATAACTCGTCGTCGTTGGCGATTGCCTTATAGGGCGTTTTACCTTGCTTGGTAGCTTGCTCAGCGAAGGGAGACGCGAACAAATCTGGCATCTTCTCTACCAGTGGCAAATTCTCGGGGCTATCCCATGGCTTGGTGAGATCGAACTGCTCGAACAATTCCTGCTCGTCCATTTGCGGCAATAAAAGTACCCGCCACGAGAGAAGTGGCTGGCCATTCGGATCGACGATCGCAACCGGTGGGACACGATTGTACGGATCGGAGTTTGCTTTCAACTGGTAGACCAAGACGATCTGCTTGAGATCGTTCATCACTTCGGAGTGGCGAGATGCCCCGGGATGACCGCCAGTGCTGGGTAACAACAGGCCACCGCAAAACGCAAGCATTGCCATGAAACCAATCATCCGCCAGAGGAATTTCCAATCACCTTCTTGCATGCAAGATCGCCGCCAAAAAGAAATGCCAAATGGGGGAGAAGAGTCTCCCTCGATTGTCACAGCCTTCTGCGATGCCTGCAATCAATTGGCAGAGCTTCCGCTTCGTGGGCAAATAGAGCGTTTGTATCAGTGATCCGGCGTCATAATCGGCACACTCAATTCGATCGAACCGACTGCGATAAGAAATCCAATTAGCAAAGGGGTATCAATCATCTTCAGCCGTACGGCATTCGATAACTGTATCACCTGGGCAAGGTGGGGATCTTCCTGGGTGGTTAAGGTTTGCGAACGTCGTGAGTGAACAAGACGCACGTTCACGTACGATAGTTCAGTTGAGAGTCCGCCTCTCTTACCAAAGTGGATGGCACGGCAAGATTCCAGGGAAAGCTTCTCCTCTGGATCGGGGTCAAGTTCTGATGACCCTTTCTTGCACGACCAATAGCTCTTGGTAAGAAAGACGGGCTTTCAGCGTTTCTTGACTTTAGTTTTCAGTCCAGGAGGAACTAACCACGGATGACACCGATACACACGAATTGAAGTCCCTCAGCAAACGAGTTCAACTCCGCAGTATCCGTGTTTATCCGTAAGATCCGTGGTCAAACCTCTTCTGAAATAAGGGGTTACGCGAAATGTATCCTTGAGGCCGGGGTCGCGCTATAATGGAGGGATCAATTCAACTTCCGCTGATTTCTTCCTCCCCTCCACTTCATGGCTGCTCCGGACGTCCCTGAATTAACCGATGGCGAGATTCTCTCGGCCGTTTTGGCTGGGGATGCGGACCGGTATGCCGTGATCGTGAAGCGGTACCGCCGGGCTCTGTTGAACTTGGCCTATAGCTACCTGGGAGACTCGCAACTGGCCGAGGATGCCGTTCAGGAAGCGTTTCTCAATAGCTTCAAGTGGCTGCACACCTACGACTCGCGTTACAGCTTCCGCACGTGGCTGTGGCGAATTCTATTGAATGTCTGCCATCGCATTCGCGAGAAAGGGAAGAAGCTGCCGGTCACCTCGACCAAGCTTCAGGCCAGCCAAGGGGAAGATGGCTGTTCGCCGCTAGAGACGGAAGTTCCCTGCCAGGCACTCGCGGGCTTGATCGACCGAGAACGCCGCGGACAGGTGCTTCAGTTGCTCGACAAGCTGACACCCATTCAGGCCGAAGCGATCCGCCTGCGATTCTTCGGTGAAATGAAATTCCAAGAGATCGCCGACGCCCAGGGAATCGGCCTGCCGGCGGCTAAGGCCCGCGTTCGCAATGGACTATTGCAGCTCGCGAAATTGATCCAGAACACTTGCCAAGAGCTTTCCGAGGAACACGCTCGATGATTCAATCGCACCATCTACCGACCTGCGACGACGTGTTCGAAGTGCTCACCCGGGCTCCGTTTCCCACCGGCCAGCACGAGACCGATATGCCGATCCAGCGGCATCTGACCGTTTGCCATAGCTGCCGCGAACTGGCCGAAGCGTTGCGTCCGGCGACCGATATGCTAGCCCACGGGCAAGCCCATACGACCGATGACGATTCTTTGCTGCCGGTCTTTTTGGCCGACGACAGCATGCCTAGCCATCGCTGCATCACCGATCAGCCTGAGCGGCAAACTACCGACATCGTGGCTGCCATTCGTGGTCCGCTGATAGGGTTGGCCCTATGCTTGATGATCGTTTTGGCAGTCCAAGGAAACTGGTCGCACAGTTCGAGCGGCTCAGACAACGCACGCCCGACCTCCGGTAACGTGGTAACCGCTGGCGCTAGCGGCGGAGCGAACCTGGCCGATCTGGTCGCAGGCTCAAACATCTGTTCGCTCGTTTCGGTCGACGCTGCCGTGCAGAATAACGGGACCGATGGCGAGCTGCTTTCCAACCTGGCCGACCACAACTTTACCGCGGCCCATTGCTGCAGCCAGTGCCATCACGCGGAATCGGACAAGGCAAAAGCCCACAACGCGGTCTCGCTCAAAGGACCTCAGATGCTGGCCCTGGTAAATCGCTGCCAGCACTGCCACGCAAAGTAAGTACCTACGTGGCGTTGCTTTTAGATCGCCCAAACGAGAGCTTCTAGGTGCCGCTGGGGCGATAGGCTGGCGTTGGAGCAGGCTTCAAACGACGCTGCATCCAAGAGATGGTCAAGCCACCGCAAATGCCCAGCAGGGCCCCGGCAACGAGTCCGCCTGATTGCCAGACGAGGTTGCTACCCATCAGGACCGCAAGACCGGATCCGATAGCCAAGCCAAAACCAGCTCCGATATAGAAGCCGAGCTGAACGGCCTGTTTCACCGTACTACGCGGTGGATTAATAATAGAGGATGAGCCACTGTCGATCACGAGCGACGTACTGCCTGGTTTCTTGAGTCTGTTCCGGGGAGAATCTGATATCGTGACGGAAAGATACCAATTCCACAAGAGGGTGACAAACCCGATTTTAGGGAGCGTAATCGAATCTTAACGCTCCCAAGATCCTTTGCGAGACCGATTGAACGGAAGATTCCTGTCCCGCCGGGTCACTATTTAGCTGAGGAAGCTGGCACTTCGGAAGTGGTTTCCTCGGAGAAGGGATGAGCGATCCCATTGGCAATCACCGCGTCGTCTTCGTCAACTCCAGCGGCAACCTGGCCTTTGTCGTTGAGGAAGTAGTGCTTCATCGAGTTAGGTAAGTCTTCCAGGCTGATGAATTCGACGTGGCCATCATCGAACAAGATGTTGAAGCGGCCATCCTGATGCCCTTGCGGGGAGATTTGCCCATCTTGAACGACCACAATATCGGAAGCGACCGGATAAAGGGCGCGTCCTCTCATCAGAGGAGCCTGCAATTGTCCGTTACGCAGGTTGCCGAGATTGTAGTTGTATACCGTTGCTAGCCCCTGTTGTAGTTTTTCCACTTCCGACTCAGGTGCTTCCAGTAGTTGTTCAACCGTTGGCAGCTCGTGGGGTTGGGACAAATTCCGCGTCGATTCCACACAGCGGACCACTTCAGGGTGTTGCAGATGGCCTGCATTCAGCAGACGCGGTGCATACGAGCCAGCGACCGATAGTGGACCGGTAGCGGCGACGGCGGGGTAGCGTTTCTCGGCGTTGCCGGTGGCAAACTCTTGCAGTGCCATCCCGACTTGGTGGAGGTTGTTTTCGCATTGAAGCCGCGTTGCCAACATTCGCGAGCTGGCAAGTGCCGGGAAGAAGATGGCCACGGCAGCCACGCATGCCCCGATGGCGACCATCATATCCATCATCGTGAAGTTGGGATTGCCGCCCCCGATTGTTTCGAAAGGTTGCTTTTCCTTCAGCGTCGGCGCGTCTTCATTGTCAGGAACCGACGGATCAAGAACCTCGGCAAAAAGGCCAGGGTTATCCAATAGCGCACAAGTTCTTGTGGCAAGTCCGACTGGCGGGGCGGCCTCGTCGAGGCCGTCGGATAACAAGTTCAGGTGGGTTCGAAGCTGTTCGATCTCTTCCGCAGAGCGAGGGTCCTGGGCAATTTGCCGCTCAACCGAGGCCTGCTCGTTTTCGTCCAGGGCTCCCATCAGGTAGCCCAGCCAATGCTCACGAGTCTTCGTCATCTGAGGTATAAACTTCGTTCCATGCTTCGGTTAACTTCTGCACTGCAGTATGCAGACGGCTTTTCACCGTACCGACCGGAATCTCCAAGATGTCCGCAGCTTCGCGGTACTTCAAACCTTGGTAGTAGACTAACACAACGGCGGTCTTCAATGATTCGGGCAGTTGCTGAACGGCATCGCGCATCACGCGTTGTCGTTCGTAATCGTCCATTTGTGCCATTGGTCCTGGCTCGGCACTTACCAGTAAATCAACCAGCGAACCGGTCTCTTGCTGTTCGGTGCTGTTGCCAGCGCGGTCCAAGCTAACCATCTTGTGACGCTTGGTCTTACGCTGAGCATCGATCGCCTGGTTGGTGGCAATCGTGTAAAGCCAGGGGCGAAAACGACGTCCTTCCTCGAAGGTATCGCATTTCAGGTGCACTTGCAGAAAGGCAGCCTGAAACACATCTTCCGCCATTTCGGGATCACCCAAGTACCGCCGAAGGTAGTTGAACAGCTCACGTTCGTAACGCTGCACCAACTTCTGGAAGTACTCGCGATTCCCCGAATCTCGGTACGCCAACAGCAAATCCTCATCGGATTTGGGTTGAACGAGCGATGGGTCGGAATAACTCGACGTCATTTCAAGTGTGGCAGTTGTCATTTTCTACGAAGGTTCCCAGCAATGGTTCGAAATCCGTTTCCTGATGGGAGCAATCTTCATACAAACCTTGCAAAAAGGCTTGTCGAAGGTGCCTTCCGACCATCGCCGCGATCCGTATTCTATCACGCTTGCACCCTGGAAGGTGGTTTACGTGAGGAGATGGTCGAGAATTGACAGCCCCATGACAGGCTCATAAACTCGATCTACCCCTAATGCAACGCCCGTGCCGAAAGAGAAAAAATGAACGACACCAAATACAAATGGGCCGTTGCAGGCGACGTTAACGCCTTCTTTGGCTTGATGTTAGATAACATTGCCGATCTTTTGCTGACGATCGGATTGCTAGCGGCGGTCTTTAACTTTCCTACAACGTTCGCCATTGGACACATGGTGCCAGGAACGGCGATTGGGGTGCTGGTAGGAGACCTGATCTTCTTCTGGATGGCCATGAATCTGGCGAAAAGGAGTGGCCGTAACGACGTAACTGCTATGCCTTTAGGGCTCGATACGCCCAGCACCTTTGGCATGGTGTTTTTCGTTTTGGGGCCATCGTTTGTCCTGGGAGTCCAGGAATTACAACTGACAGCAGAAGAGGCTGCTATCCGTACGTGGCATATTGGCATTTGGTCCATTGTCTTGTCCGGAATTTTCAAATCCTTTTTCTCGTTCAGCTCAAGTTGGATTCGTCGAGTCATTCCACGAGCAGGGCTCCTCGGATCGCTAGCGGCGATCGCCTTGGTGCTGATCAGCTTTCTGCCGTTCATCGAAGCGTTGCACTTCCCAATCGTGGGAATGACGGCCCTGTCGATCGTGCTGGTTACGCTCGTGGCTCATATTCGCCTGCCGTTCAAGATCCCCGGCGCGCTGGCGGCGCTGGTCGTGTCCGGTGCGATCTATTACCTCATGTATGGACTCGGCCTGCTGGGAGCCACGCCGGAAGCGATGGAATTCCAGCCCACCGAAGCATTGCTTCCCACCGACTGGCTGGCCGTATTCCGCTTCGAGTGGCTAACCGTGGCAAAGTTCAACGAGGCCGCCCAGTACTTACCGATTGTCATTCCGTTTGCCTTGGCAACCGTGATCGGCGGGATCGATTGCGTCGAAAGCGCCGCTGCGGCCGGCGACGAGTACGACACTAACCGCATCATCGGAGCCGAAGCCATTGCAACGCTGGTGGCTGGTCTCTGCGGTGGTGTGATCCAAACGACACCTTACATCGGCCATCCTGCTTACAAGGCGATGGGAGGGCGAGCCGCCTATACCTTGGCAACGGCCTTGTTCGTGGGCGGGGCAGGGGTGCTCGGTTATTTTGGTTTTCTGTACTGGGCGATTCCCAAACCAACCGTCTTTCCGATCCTGGTGTTCATCGGGCTCGAGATCACCTCGCAAAGCTTTCAAGCGACCCCCAAGCGGCACTATCCAGCCGTGTCGATTGCCTGTATTCCGGCACTTGCCGCATTGGTGCTGATCTTCGCCGGCGATCTGCAAGGAACCTACACGGGGCTTTCATACCAAATGCAGGGGCAAGTCGCGGCAATGGCCGAAGCAGGGGAGATCGATCCTGAAGCGGCGCAGAAGCTGAACGATATGACGCTCAAGCTGCGTGAATACAGCCAAGGAAACATTCAAACGCCCCCAGACCAGCACGGACATTCGCACCCTGCCGGTATCGCCGTGAAGCTGCAAACCTTGCAGATGCTGGCCGGTGGTTTCATTCTGACAAGCATGCTCTGGGCGGCTATCCTGGCGTTCATCATTGATCGTCGCTTATATACGGCAACGGCATTTGCCGTGATCTGTGCGGTCTTCAGCTTGTTTGGCGTGATACACTCACCGTTTCCAAGTGGTAAGCTGGTATTAGGTTGGCATGTGCCTGACATTCCCAGTGCGGCTGCCGGCCAAGGGCCCATCTACATGATGGCGACCTACGTCTGCATGGCGGTCGTGTTGGCCGTGTGCGGCATCTGGCAACACGCATCCCCCATGCGCGAAATCCCCGAACACGACACAGAAAGCTAGATCCATGCTCGAGCGCATTCTCGAACCCGAAGTGATGGACACTCCGCAGGAAGCGATGATCTACGACGAAATGGATCATGGCGAGGTAAACGAAGCGTTCGTCAATGATCTGATTGCTTTCCTCGGCATCGAGCCTGACATGGAAGCCAAGATGATCGACATCTTCGACATCGGGACCGGTACGGCCCGCATTCCCATCCTTTTGGCCGACCGCATCCCGCAGTGTCGAATTATGGGAGCGGATGCGTCCGTATCGATGCTCGACGTGGCCCGAATCAACATCGACATTGCCTGCCTGCTCGAACGTGTTCAACTTGCGCGAATCGACGCCAAACAAACCGACTATGAAGATGGCTACTTTACCGGGGTGATGTCGAACTCCATCATTCACCACATCCCAGAGCCCATTGCCGTGCTCCAGGAAAGTGTTCGCTTGGCGGAACCTGGCGGCTGGCTCTTCTTCCGCGATCTCCTGCGGCCCGAGTCCAACGAACAGGTCGAGCAGTTGGTGAAGACCTATTGCGGCAAAGAACCGGAATCCGCCCAGAAGATGTTTGGCGAGTCCCTTCAGGCCTCCCTCTCGCTTTCGGAGATTCGAGAGATGGTTTCTTCCCTCGGCTTCGATCCGGAATCGGTCCAACAGACGTCGGATCGTCATTGGACTTGGGCAGCGCGGAAGCCGGAATAATCGGCACATTCGGCAGTCTGACAAGAAGTCGCCACGCTTCTTCGAAATCCAGAGCCAAGTCCTGTTCTTTCCCTTCCAGTAGCTACTACGATCAAATACGTAGTGCGTGGTATTGCGGTTTAACGTGGTGATTTTCCAGCGGGAAGATCGCGGGGATCGCAATGCGTATTTTACTTTGGAAGATCCATGGCAACTGATTGCCCATCGAGCGATCCGGTAGCGATTCCGGGCCCGCTTCCCATCCCAGCTCATTCCCTGAGCGTAAGCATTCTTCACGACGTCGATTCCACGTCGTCTCTTTTCGTGGAGTGGGAGCATCTGGCCGGCCAACGTCTGTTTCTGGCACCTCGCTGGCTGTTGACCTGGTGGAAGCACTATCGTCAACCAGGCAGCCAACTGCAGATTGTCACCGTACGCGACAACAACGGATGGCTGATCGGCCTGGCACCATGGTACCGCCGCCGCAGTTGGTGGGGTGGCGACGAGATTCAACTCTTGGGCTCGGGAGAAGTTTGTAGCGATTACCTTTCCGTGCTGGCCAAACCTGGCGAAGAAAGCCTGGTGATCAACGCGCTTGCCGATTTCCTGCCACGACAGCTTGCCAAAGCCGATCACTTCTTCTTCGAAGGTCTCGATGCGTCCGATACCGTGATGCTTCATTTCGCCAGCGCGATGCGAGACCGGCAATACGAAGTCAAGCAACTACCACAACTCGACAGCTATCAACTCGCGCTTCCGGCGACATGGGAGGAATGGGTTTCGCAGCTTTCCCGATCGCGCCGTCATCGCGTACGTCAGCTGTGGCGTAATCAATTTGAAACAGGCAAAGCCACGATCCATATCGCTGATAAATCGACCCTGGAACAAGGATTCTCGATTCTGGTCGATCTCCACCAAAAGCGACGTAATCAGATGGGTCAGCGTGGTTGTTTTGCGTCGAAGCGATTCCACCAGTTCCTGCAGGAAGCCGCCCGTGAACACCTCGAATCAGGTCAGCTGCGTTTGCAGTGGATTGAACTCGAAGGACGTCCGATCGCGGTCGAGCTGGATCTGGAAGAGGGGGACACCCTCATGCACTACTGCAGCGGCATCGAGATCGACTGTGACTATGCTCGGCCAGGCTGGCTCGGCATCACGGCGGCCATTCGTCATGCGATCGAATCCGGAAAAGCAACGTTCGATTTCCTCCGCGGGGACGAGGGGTACAAAAGCCATTGGCGAGGTCAGCCGGTCCCGCTGATGAATCTCGAACTCATTCCACCCAGATTCGGCGCTCAGGTCCGTTCTCAATTGCGAGGATCGTTTCGTCTAGCCAAGCAGCAAGCCAAACGTATCCTGAGGAAGTCGGCAAAATCGGAACAAACGGAAGGGCACTCATCCGACGAAGGCTAATGACTCGACAAGAACGATAGGCTCGACTGCTAGCACTATCGAATCGAGACATCTCCCATGAAACAAAAGGCCTGGGCCATTCATTTCGTTTACGCCGGCATCTTTCTACTGCTGGCCGGCGGCCAAATGTACGCCGTGGAATCGTATCAGCTCACGCCATCCGCTACGAAATTCCTGGCTCATAATGTGGGCCCTGGCCCTGATACTCCTCGCGGGGCACTCAATCACCTGATGGTCAACAGCGGAGCCGATGTCCGGGAAACCATTCGACCGCCAGGATGGATTTCTTGGGCAGCACTCAGTGCGGGTACCGTGATGGCCGTGCATGGTGGCATGCTGATCGCGCGAAAGAAATAAGCCAGGCCATTACCACATGGATGCGTTTTGCCTTAATCGGTTTATTCCGTGCCCGTGTGGTGCAGGAAGGTCCGCTCGCCTCGGTGATCGAGACCGCCCTCACCTGGGGAGTCGCTGCGGCAATTACGCACTGTGTAGGGATTGATCCGGATATGCTGGCTGGCTCACCCTCGATCTAGTGAGAATCCGGCGGCCAAAAAGTACCGCAAATATGAATCACTGCGGCACGATCTGTTTGCCAAGTGCTTGTCGAATCGTGACAATAGAACGTCGATAAAGTCCTGCGCAGACGCGCGGTGGCCAACCCTCATGCCCTCACATCTTGGTTACTACTACCAGCCACTGGCATCACGCTGATGCGCCTTTTGTTTTTTGACGAATTTCCGCGTGGATTCACCCCGATTCTGGCAAACTTAAGTCTTGTGAAATTCGTAACAAGTATAGAGAGAGCAAGAGGTTCGACCATAACCCGAAATCACTTGCCCCATGGAGAAGGAGTCGAGCCATGAACTTCAAACGTATCCTATTTCCGACCGATTTTTCTCACTGCGGTGACGCTGCGCTGCATTTGGCGACCGCTCTGGCACGAGATAGTGGGGCAACGATCATCGTTGCTCACGTCGAAGAGCCTCCAACGGTCTACGGCACCGGCGAGATGTATTACGGCATGCTGGACCCATCTCCAGACGATCTGAAAAAGATGCTGCACGAGATTAAACCCAGCGATCCGGAAGTTCCTGTGGAATATCGATTGATTACCGGGGATCCTTCCTCAGCCGTAGTTCGACTGGCAGATGAAGAAAAAGCCGACCTGATTGTTTTGGGCACCCATGGCCGTACCGGCCTGTTGCATATGTTGATTGGTAGTACCGCCGAATCGATCGTGCGGCATGCCAAATGTCCCGTCTTGACGTTCAAACAACCGTCGGAGACGAGTTAACCCCATTTCATTCAATACCCCATTTTAAGCCCCGAAAGGGAAGGAGGTGTGCGATGACCAGTGATAGCTATCTAACCGGAGGGAATCGGCCCTTCTACCTGCACTTCACGTTTGAGCATGAAGGGCTCGATTGTGCAGTCCATGATCTTCAGCACTGTTTGCAAGATCCAAACAAGACCATTGTGAAGTCCCAGTTGTCGATGCGTTTGTCACAGCTTCGTGAGTTGATGATGAAACACTTCCACGAAGAAGAAGAAGGTTGCTTCGACGAAATCTGCGCCCAGCACCCACATATGTGCCCGGCAACGCGGAAGATGGAACGTTCTCATCGGTTGCTACTTTCGCAACTGGATGCGTTGGTTCTTGATCTTGAGAAAAGCTCGGTCACCGAAGACTGGATAGAAGGTTTCGATGCATTTGCAGACGAAATGAATAAACACAAAGAAGCCGAAGAGGCATTCGTCCGTCAAGGACTACAACTGCCTGACGACGAGGCGTGACTGTTCCACGATCCAGCAGTTCGCTACTATGAGTTTAGGCTCCTAGACGGTTTGCAACCTTTGTATAAGGCGAGGAAAGGGAACTTCCCATGACCTGGATTTCAAAAGCTCCGATTGTTGTGCCATACGACTTCTCCGCCAATTCCAAGGATGCGGTCGATATGGCCATTTCCTTGCTGGAAACAAGTGACGGTGTTCACTTGATTCACGTTCTTGGAGAGCTCTCGCCGGCTGAGCCCGGCGAAGTATGGGATACCGTGGACGAAAACACTCGGACACATCATGCGACCCAGGCCATCCGCAAAGAGCTCTCCGACGAGAAGTACAAAGACGTGAAAATCATTATCGCGTTCGGCGACCCAGGCGAGAAGATCTGCCAATACGCAGAAAAAATCGAAGCGAATGCGATTATGATCCCATCGCACGGGCGATCGTCGATTATGCGCGTACTGGTGGGCTCGGTCGCTGATCGAGTAGTTCGTTTGGCCCACTGCCCGGTGATCGTACTGAAGAAACCCCGCAAGTAACGGAATGTGAACGGGGCCTTACGACCAAGTAGTATGGGCCTCGTTCCCGCTCCTACCGTAGGCAATCGCAGTCTTGCTCTGTTCAAACTGACTGCGTTGAGACAGATTGTTATCACACTGATAACAACTGGCCCGTCAGCACGAAAGTCTTTCCCAGGCCGAATTTCTTTCCTCGGCCTTAAGTCCCTGATATTCCACAGTTTAGGAATCTTCTTGGGATTTCTTTTTCTGTTTTGGCATCCCCGCTGCCTTAAGTACTAGCGTTGCCATCAAGTCACCGACGGCAACCGGACAGGACAACACAAGCTTTGGAATTAGATTACTCGGGGGAAATGAAAATGTTGACGAAGACTTTGGTTTGGAGCGGGATTCTGAGCGCGGCACTTCTTTCGATGGCATCGACGGCAAACGCCGGTCACTTCGACCATCGACACCGCCTGGTGGATGACATTGAACGGCTGCATCATGCAACCGAAGAGTTCTATCAAGAGGTTCGCCATCACGAAGGCTTCAGCAGCCTGACGTTTGAAGCAAAAGCACTGCTGCGTGAGGTCGATCACTTCTGCGACACAGCTCGCCGAAATGGAAGCCTGACACATCTGCGTCACGACTTCGATGAAGTCTCAACCGAAATGCGTCATGTTCAACACGACTTCCGCCGCGCCTGGCACGGTTGCCATCGCCCAGACCGTCACGTGTTGAGTGCCTGGGCCGAAGTGGAACGAGCGTTCGACCGGGTCTACTTCGACTTGTACGAAGCCCACTGCGGTTACATCCAGTACACCTGCCGCATTGGCAACGTGCACGACCATGGCCATCACGACGACCACTACAACGATCACCAATTCCGTCCTGACTACGGTCACTACCAACCACAGCCACGTCCCTACCCACAGCCAGGCATTCAGTTTGGCACGAAGGACGGCAAGATCAACGTTAAACTCGGCAACGGTGCCCCTGCCTGGGCACACATGCTGAAGGGAGCGATCAAATAGCTGAGGGTGTACTCGGCGGAAAAGCGTGCGATAGCCTGTCGCACGCTTTTTCTTTTTCTTGGCCACCATCCGCTTCTGTTCTTACAATGCCAGTAAGAGAAACGCTTTGGTTCGATTCTGGGGTTTTCGTCATGCGATCTTTCATCACGCTTCTGGTAATCGCTTTGCTTTTGTGCTGCGTGGCAACCGAGCTATTCGCCCAAAGCATCTTTATTCGCCGCGGCAACATGTCGGCTGATGCTCTGGCGCTCGAGCACAAGGTCAAGAAGCTCGCGTCGTACGATACCCAGATGAAGACGCTGAATGCGGCCCTGCAAGATTTGGCCGACGAGTCGCAGAAGTTCACGCGTCTGGCGCAGCGGCAGGGAAGCTATTACGCATTGCAGCGTGCGTTCGATCCGGTCATTCAGCGATATAAAGTGGTCGAATATACGATCGACAATGCCTCGGACTGGAAACAAGGCAATCCTCGCATGCAGGACTGGCGAAACTTGCAGGACGCTTTCGATCAGACCTACTACGACCTGTACGGGTATGACCTGCTCGATCCATACTTCGGCCGTCATCCCGATTTCGCTGCGGTACCAGTGCATCCGCAGATCCCGTATCGAGTATTGCACCCTGAAAGTCCAAATTGGTCGACGCCCAACCGCGAAATCTACCCGTCCTCGCCGGCACCCAGCTTTGAACTGCCCACCCCCAGCAGTATCCGAGGGCAAGGCAACCCACAGCAGTTTTAGCACCCCAGAAACGGAAAATGGCTGCGTTCTGCTTGGAACACAGCCATTGGGATGGTCTTTTATGGGTCGGTCTGCTGGATTAGCGACCGTGACGCATGTGATGGATTCGGCGAACGTTGTTGCCGTAGACGTGACCAAAGCGGTTTGGTCGCTGGGTGATTTCCATCGAGCGAATTTGCGAGCGGTATTCGGCCCGGGTCATGGCGTTAACGTTATTTGCCTGGAATCCGAACCAAATTAGGGAGACCAGTGCCAAGCTGCAGAGGATGTTTTTGCGTGCGGTAGGAGCCATCGTAAAACCTTTCTATCTATCGACCTTGTCCAACGACGCGAAAGTCTAGCTCAACATTCGCACAAAGCCAACCCATCCTGTGTAAATTCACAGAACTGGCCAAGCCTCCCAAATTGGAAAATCGATACCAGAAATGCCAGCGTGGCTTATTCGGTGTCTAAACGGGCCAATTCCGGCGAAATTGCTTCCAATTCCATGCGCAAAAAGCGTTTTACCTGGTTGGTTGTTTTCATTTCAATCACTTTTTGAACAACCCGTTCGGCGTGTTCGATCGTCGTTAGAATCGCCAATTCCTTGATAGTGGGGATAAACGCAGGGCTCATGCTGAAGCTTCGCAGCCCCATCCCCAAAAGCAGGAGAAACGCGCGAGGTTGGCCCGCCATCTCCCCACAAAGAGTGACCGGCTTATTGGCCTGGTTGCAGGCCTCGATCACATGCTTCAGCGTCATCACCACGGCCGGTGAAAGGGGCTGACATAGCCCGCTTACCTTTGGGTTATCGCGGTCGGCAGCGGTCAGATACTGCACCAGGTCGTTCGAGCCAATCGAAACGAAGTCGACCAGTTCCAACAGGTGCTGGATACATACGGCGGCGGCCGGTACTTCGAGCATCATGCCCACTTTGACTTTCCCTCGCGGTATACCACGTTCGTCGAGCGACTTCTCGGCCTTACGAACCAAGTGATTCGCTTTGCGCATCTCCTCGACATTGGTGATCATCGGGAAAAGCATGTTCACTTCCCCTTCGCTCCCTTCAGGCAGTTCCGCCGCGCACCGCATGATTGCACGAAGCTGCGAGAGGAAGAACTCTGGGTGCTCGAACGAAAGCCGAATGCTCCGCCAACCCATAAACGGGTTCGCCTCGTTATGGTTGTGCCCCAAGTAGGCAACCGTCTTATCGCCACCGATATCGAGCGTCCGAATCGTCACGTACTTGTGCGGTGACTTCTGCAGAATCTCTTTATAAACTTCGTACTGCTCGTCTTCGTCCGGGACATTTTCGTGCGTCAGGTACAGGTATTCGGTGCGGTACAGCCCCACCCCCGCAGCACCCATCGCTTCGGCCGCTTCGACGTCTTTCACGTTGTTGATGTTCGCCAATAGCTTCAGCGGCGTCCCATCACGCGTGACGGCTGGATGATGACGATTGGCAGCCAGCTGATCTTTCAGATGGAAGAACTCTCGCTCCAGCTTGCGATATGCAGCAAGCTCTTCCGGCTCGGGATTGATCGAAACAATCCCTTCGCTACCATTCACCACGACCGTGTCACCGGTCTTCACTTTGCGAAGAATGCCAGAGACACCGCTCACCGCCGGTATACCACGGCTGCGAGCGATCAACGCCGCATGGCTGGTCTGGCTGCCCGCCTGGGTCACAATGCCGCGGACGTCGGCTTCCCCCAGCGCCACGGCCTGGGAAGGAAGCAGTTCGTCGGCGACGACAATCAGCGGACCACTGAGGCCTGATTCTTCGGCGTCGTTCAGCACGTCGGAGAGATACGCGCTCAAGCGAACGACGACATCGCGAATATCGTTCAGGCGTTCCTGAAGATATTCATCTCCGGTCTTCGAGAAGACTTCGGTGTACTGCTCCATCAGACGATGCAGCGCGGCCGATGCGGTCAGATGCTCTTCGACGATCCAGTGTCGGACCTTATTGGTGAATGCCGGATCACGCAGAATCGTTTGATGCACGGCAAAGATCGCCGCTTCGTTCTTGCCGATCTGCTTCTCAACCTTGGACTGCAGTGCCGCCAAATCGACAGCCGTGCGTTCGCGAGCCTGTTCGTACCGCGCAAGCTCTTTCTGCACTTCGTGCTTCTCTAATCGCTTGCGATCAGGGTTCACGAAGATCTCTAAAATGCAGTACGCCACCCCAATCGAAATGCCTGGGGAGACTGCCAATCCTTTTTCCATTCCCGACACGATGGTCTCTCTATGTAAGCCTGTGGGAAGGTCCGCCTAATGGGGTATTATAGCAGTCCCAAGGCCCATGTGCGGTAGGGCCGCAACTAAACCCCAGATAAAGGCGCTCAATCCGCTGCTGAACCTATATAAGGCCTGAATGTTCAGTTACTTGTACGCGAAAGGGCGGAAAAAGATCCTTGCAAATTTGTCACATGCTGGTGGGGGATATTTACCCAAGCCAACCCATGCTGGACTTTCGCAGAGCGAATTCCCCGTTACGGTCCGATAGACTTCATGACGGCCCTGAAAATACGAACTCCTTCTCGAAGCTGTTTTCGATGCTCTTCTTCAGCGGAACGAACTTCCGCATCCGATAACCACGGAGCATAGGTCCTTCCGCTGGTTAGCCCAAACTCATCCCAGCCTTTGTCATCTCCATCCGACGGTAGCCGGTTTGCGCCATCCATGACCCAGTTCAGAATCTCTTGAGGACAGGTCACCAAGAAAGATTTCACGTTTTCGACGGTAATTCGCTCGAACACATAGAGGAATACCTCGTTCTTCGTAATGACTCCGCGAGCGTAAAGATCCGCAGCGTGATTCGGCGACCGCGTTCCATCGAGAGTTTGCTGGCTTGCGTTCCACCAATCAATTTGTTCTTCACGACTCAGTTGTTCCCACTGCTCAATGCTAAAGCAATTCGGTCGCCAGATTGGTCGATCATTCATCGTCATTACGGAAGCTATAAGCCAACAAAAAATGCCCACACGATGGTGGGCATTTTATCTCTTGTACCAGGTAAGCAGCAAAGCTTACTTGTGGTTTTCGATCGCACGCTTCAGAGCGGTGCCCATGTCGGCAGGGCTTTCGGCGATTTCGACGCCGGCGGCTCGCAGGGCGGCGAACTTCTCGTCGGCCGTTCCCTTACCACCGCTGATGATCGCACCAGCGTGACCCATACGCTTGCCCGGAGGGGCCGTACGACCGGCGATGAACGCGGCGACTGGCTTGGTCACATTTTCCTTAATGTAAGCAGCGGCTTCTTCTTCAGCCGTACCACCGATTTCGCCCATCATCATGATCGCTTCGGTGTCGCCGTCGTTCTGGTACATTTCCAAAAGATCGATGAAGGAAGTACCGACGATCGGGTCACCACCCAGACCGACGCAGGTCGACTGGCCCAGGCCCAGGTTGGTCAGCTGCCACACGGCTTCGTAGGTCAGCGTACCGCTGCGGCTCATCACGCCGACAGGGCCCTTCTTATGAATGTAGCCCGGCATGATGCCAATCTTGCATTCTTCGGGGGTGATCACGCCAGGGCAGTTCGGACCGATGAGGACCGACTTGCTCTTCTTGACGGTTTCGTAAACGGGAACCATATCGAGGACCGGCACCCCTTCGGTGATCGCACAGATCACTTCGATACCAGCGTCGATGGCTTCCAGAATGGCGTCGGCGGTGAACGGTGGCGGCACGAAGATCATCGTGGCGTTGGCACCCGTTTCCTGGACGGCTTCTTCGACGGTGTCCCAGACCGGCAGGCCTTGAACCGTTTGGCCACCTTTGCCCGGCGTGACACCGCCAACCATCTTGGTGCCGTATTCCTTGCACCCCTTGGTGTGGAACTCGCCGACCTTACCGGTGATGCCCTGACAAATGACCTTGGTGTCTTTGTTGACCAGAATGCTCATGGTTTTGACTTAGTTTTCGGTTTTCGGTGTTCAGTTTTCAGCAAGACTTCGATGGCCTAAGCGTCCGTTTTCTTACAGGTGAAAACGGAACGCTTCACACTTGTCGCTACGCTACCGTCGCAACAACCTTCTTCGCAGCATCGGTCAAGCCGTCGGCGATGATGATATCGATACCTGAGTCAGCCAGCATCTTGCGGCCTTCTTCGACTTCGGTTCCTTCCAAGCGAACCACGAGCGGGACGTTGAAGTCGAGCTTCTTGTAAGCTTCCAGCAAAGCACCGGCGATCGTCGTGCAACGCATGATGCCGCCGAAGATGTTCACCAGCACGGCCTTCACGTTCTTGTCGTCCAGCAGAATGCTGAATGCTTCGGTAACCTGATCGACATTGGCACCGCCGCCGACGTCCAGGAAGTTGGCCGGTTCGCCGCCGTGCAGCTTGATGATGTCCATCGTGCTCATGGCCAGACCAGCACCGTTAACCAAGCAGCCGATGTTGCCGTCGAGCTTCACGTAGCTGAGCCCCGTGTTGCCGGCACGCACTTCGGCGGGTTCTTCTTCGGAAAGGTCACGCAGTTCGGCCAGATCCTTGTGACGGAACATGGCGTTCTCGTCGAAGGTCATCTTGCAGTCCAGGGCGATCATGCCGCCGTCGCCGGTGATGACCAGCGGGTTGATTTCGGCCAAAGCACAGTCGGTGTCGACGTAAACCTTGCACAGACCCTTAATGAATTTCTCGGCCGCGCGGGCAGCAGGACCATCGATACCCAGCTTCTTGCACAGCTTGCGGATCTGGAAGCTTTGTGGGCCCAGAGCTGGATTGAAATGTTCTTTGAAAATCTTCTCAGGCGTTTCGGCGGCGACTTCTTCGATCTCGGTACCACCTTCGCTCGACATCATCAGAACCGGCAGCTTGGCAGCTCGGTCGAGTACGATACCCAGGTACAGCTCGCGAGCGATGTCGCAGCCTTCTTCCACCAGAATCTGGTTGACCTGTTTGCCTTCAGGGCCGGTCTGGATAGTGACCAGTTCCTTGCCCAGCAGGTTCTTGGCAACGGTGGCGGCTTCTTCGGCCGACTTCACCAATTGCACACCGCGTTGATCGGCGTTGTCTTTCACGGTCCCTTTACCGCGACCACCGGCGTGGATCTGGGCTTTCACCACGGCGATCTTACCGCCCAGTTCGGTGTAAGCGGCACTCGCTTCTTCAGCGGTCTTGGCAACGATGCTACGGGGTACAGCAACCCCGGCTTGGCGAAGGATTTCTTTCGCCTGGAACTCATGAATCTTCATCGACTTCTTCCAGATGGAATTGGCAACGGTCGAGCAGGAAAAGCCGGATTATACGACTGCGGGAAAATGAGGGTCAACCGGAGGGGAAGCGCGAAATTGTCGCACTAACCCCCGATAAGGCCCAAGTTAAGAGGGTGGGATAAGGCCAACTAATGGGGAAATGTGCGCTTGTGGCAGCGATGCGTGCCAGACAGCACGAGAACTGATAATCGGTGCCCAATTTCAAGCGAATCGGGCACCGAAAGTTTTTCTCGGAAAGAAATCACACTTGGCCGGCGTGGCACTACAGCGAACCCCGCTGCCCAGCCAGTTCTTCCAGGCCCAGCTTCTTCATTTTCTTATAAAGCGTCGTGCGGTTGATGCCCAGCTGATCGGCCGTCTCGTTGCGGTTCCAGCCGTTCGACTCCAGCACTTCGCGGATGATCTGACGTTCCGGGCCTTCCAGGGCTTCTTTCAGCGAAGTACCTGTACTTCGGCTGACCGAGACCGGGGCCCCCGAGGCGATCGACGATGGCATATCGTCTGGGGTGATCTCGTCATGTTTGCTGAGAAGCACGGCTCGTTCGACCACGTTCTGCAGTTCACGTACATTGCCCGGCCATTTGTATCGCTGCAACGCGGCGACCGCTTCGCTGGAGAAGCCATGCACGCGGCGACCGGTATCCTGGCAAACTTCGGCCAGGAAGTGATCGGCCAGGCGTGGAATATCGGAAATACGTTCCCGCAGCGGGGGCAGTTCCAGGTTGATGACGTTCACTCGATAGAACAGGTCCTGACGGAACTGGCCCCGATCGACCAGGTTGGCCAGGTTCTCGTTGGTTGCCAAAACAACACGCGTGTCGACCGTTTCGGTCTCGGTGCTGCCTACTGGCTCGAACTGCAGTTCTTGCAGCACGCGAAGCAGTTTGACCTGCATGCTGAACGGAGCGGTACCAATTTCGTCGAGGAATATCGTTCCCTTGTCGGCCGCTTTGAACTTTCCGACCTTATTGCCGGTGGCACCGGTGAACGAACCGGCTACGTGGCCGAAAAGTTCGCTCTCGAGCAGGTTTTCCGGTAGGGCACCGCAGGCCACTTCAATGAACGGTTGGTCGCGGCGATTGCTGCGACGATGAATAGCGCGGGCCAACAACGACTTACCCGTTCCGCTTTCACCGGTGATCAAAACGGTGGCTCGCGTGTCGGCGACACTGTCGACCATGTCGAAAATGCGCAACATTCGATGGTCGTGGCCAATAATATTTTCCAGCCCGAATCGCAGATCAAGCTGCTGCTTTAATTGTTGGTTTTCTTGCATTACCTTCTGTTGCGAGAGAGCCCGCTGGATGGCCATCTCGAGTTCTTCGTCGATCAACGGTTTCGTCAACAGATCGAATGCACCAGCTCGTAAGGCCTCAATCCCCGTTTCCACGGTTCCGTAACCGGTAATCATGATCACGGTTGTGCCAGGGTGATGGGCGCGGCAATGTCGCAACACATCAAAGCCGTCTTCGTCTCCCAAACGAACATCGGCGAGAATCAGGTCGTAAGGGCGATCGTCGATCAGAGCGATGGCCTGGTTCAGATTCGAGGCCTGATCGACGGCATAACCGATTTCGCGCAGCCAACTTCCCATCGATTCCAAGACATGGCGGTCGTCGTCAATCAGTAGCAGTTGAGCTTGGTTCATGATGGGAATATCCAGTCGGTACGTGCTGATTCTATCTCTCAATTTGGGGGGAGAGTCTCTGCAAAACAACACATGTCGCAGATTCTCCACATCCTCCTATTTATCTAGGTCATGTATTCATCCAGGTCAAAACAATGTGGCATTTTGTAGACACCCCCTACGTGACGTGATATCCCGCTGCGGTAAACCACATCCTACGGTTAGGCGGCAGAATCCCCCTTAAATGATGTGAAAAACAGCTTATTTACTACGTCTAGCGGGTGCGGGACATCGCAAAAAGGGGCAGACAACGGGCATCCACACTGGAAATGCCTTCACTGGGGGTTAACATGGTGGCAAGGCAGCGTCGATAAACGCAAGGTTATCGCGGGTATGCAGTTAGCGAGATATACGGCGTTTTACAAAAAGTGCTAGTCTCGCGCCGGGTGGGGAAAACTGCTCCGAGAAGCCGCTCATAACAGCCACCCTCGTTTCAGCGTGAAAGGTTCCTATGTCCATTAATGTGTTGGTTGTCGACGACCACGAAGTCGTTCGCAGCGGCTTAGCGTGCCTCTTTCGTGGCACGGATATCGAAGTCGTTGGAGAGGCAGTTGATGGAAATGATGCCATTGAAAAGGCACTCCAACACAAGCCTGATGTCGTCCTGATGGATATTCGTATGCCAGAAATGGACGGCTTGGCCGCTTTGGAAAAGTTGCAGTCGGACGCTCCCGGCACGCCGGTCGTCATGCTTAGCACCTACGACAACCCAACGTACGTTGCACGTGGTGTTGCCCTGGGCGCAGTTGATTACGTGCTTAAAGGTTCGCCTCGCGAAATGATCGTCGAAGCGATCCACAATGCTGCCCGAGGGGGCAAGCAGCCTGACGGCAGCATCATGTCCCGCGTTAAAGGGACGATGGCCAAGCGTCACGATGCCAAGAACAGCGAGTTCCCACTGACCAACCGCGAAATGCAAGTGCTTCGTCATTTGGCGCTGGGTCTGAGCAACCGCGAAATCGGTCGTTCGCTGAGCATCAGCATCGAAACCGTCAAAGAACACGTTCAGAACATTCTGCGTAAGGTCGACGTTACCGACCGTACCCAAGCCGCGGTTTGGGCCGTCCGTCAAGGTTTGGTCTAACTAACGCTTCCGCTTCGTTCGTTCGCACAATCGACCCTGCTTGCTCGCAAGCAGGGTTTTTCGTTGCGCTAAGCAGAAATTCTGGACGCAGACCTTCGCGTAAAGTACCGTGCAGATCTTGCCGGCACCCATCGCACGCTTCTTCTTGAGGTCGGATCATGCTTCCCGCACGCTGCACCTGTCTTGCCATCGTGTTGTTCACGGTAGGCTTCATATGCGCAGACGAGCCTTGGCAGCGTCATACAATCGACAACACCTCGCGCGGTGCCGACGGGGTACGACCGCACGACGTCAACGGCGATGGGCTGCCGGACTTGTGTACCGGGTGGGAAGAAGGAGGCATGATCCGCGCCTATCTGCATCCTGGACATGCCAACGTCAAACAGCCGTGGCCGGCCGTAACCGTCGGCGAGGTGAAAAGCCCCGAAGATGCCGTCTTCATGGACGTCAACGGCGACGGAGCGATGGACGTCGTCTCCTCGTGCGAGGGAAAGCAGCAAACAATCTTCACACACCTGGCTCCCACAAACCCAGACGAATATCTCAAACGCGAAGCGTGGACAACCAAACCAATCGCCAGCTCTGAAAACCAATCGCGCTGGATGTTCGCGCTCCCGTGGCAGATCGAAGCAGGCAAGCCTCTGGAATTCATCGCCGGCTCGAAATCACCCCACGGTGCCGTAGGAAGTTTCCGCCAGGACGACGCCGGCAGTTGGAATTGGCAGAAACTGACAGACGCAGGTTGGATCATGTCCCTTGTGTCCGAAGACATGAATCTGGACGGCCATCCCGATCTTCTCTTCAGCGATCGCAAAGGAAAACTCCGCGGCGTTTACTGGATCGACCTGGCCAGCGATTCACGGTCCCATACACCAAAGCTCATCGGCGGAACAAACCACGAAGTGATGTTCCTCGACGCGGCCGACCTCGACCAGGACGGACATCGCGACGTCGTCTGCACGACATATGGGGACACGATTCTGTGGTTTCGCCGCACCGGGCAAGACCCTGCTTTCAAGCAAGTCGAGATCCCCATGCCGGCCAACACCGGCACCGGTAAGTCGGTACGCGTCGCTGATGTGAATCTCGACGGACAAAACGATCTGGTCATTAGCTGCGGTAACGCCAGCAAAAAACACGGTGTGATGTGGATGCAGAAGAGGGAAGGGGAGTGGGTCGCCCATTTCATCAGCGGAGCGGAGGAAGGCATCAAGTTCGACTTGCTGCAGCTGATCGACCTGGATGGGGATGGCGACCTGGATGTGCTGACCTGCGAAGAACGCGACAACCTGGGAGTTATCTGGTACGAGAACCCAGCCCGTTAACGCAGTCCAGGAATTTTCGGAATGTTGACGTCATTCGGTTTTACGCCAGAGACATCGATCGATTTCCCGTCGTCGACCTGGAACTTCCTTGTTTCTGGCCAGTACTGAATCTTTCCGGCAGTCAGTGTCTGCCGCGAACCACCAATTCGCTGCTGATGGATCAACTGGGCCGCGTTACGGCCATTGCCGGTCATTGTCAGCAGATGCTTATCGGTCGAATAGCTGATTCGATCAGCCCAGGCACTGAACATCTTGCCTTGCACTTCACTGTTGCCCATCGCCAGGATCTCGCCCCCGGTTAGTCCCGACTGCGGATTATGTTGCACGACGGTCAGTTGATCGCAGCGGAGGGTCACGTCGGTGGCGTTCATGGCCACAGGGTTTTGCAAGTCGATCTCGTCATCCCATGACTTCACCGGGCCATAGAAAGCACGATCCACCTTGTGGAACGTAACCTCTTTGCGATGTACATTGCCACTGACATGACTGACGTAGTCGACACGCAGGAAGGTTAGCTGCTTCTCATCCGCTGGCTTCAGCGGAGCCGGCTGTCCGGGGATTTGCGCATTAGGACTTCCCATCATGACCGTCTTGGCGGTACCGGGACCTTGGGCCTGGATATCGCCGGTCTCTTGATTGATGGCCAGCGTCTTCCCTTCAAATTGATCGACCGACTTCAGCACGCCCAGTTCAACGTTGCGGTTATAAACCTGCACGCCACCAGAACACTCGACGCGTTTGGCACTCAACGTCTTGTTCGCCCCGGTATCGGTGAAGCTGATCGGTCGATTCAACGTGATCGTCAGACGTGCCGTGTTCAAATGGCTCTGACGCCCCTGAATTTTGACAGCCCGATCAAAGGTGATCTGATCGTGTTGGGCTTCGAGCCCTCCTTGCCACTGCACGTTGAAGTACTCTGGCACCGCCAGCTTGCGCCCCTGGAAATCGCGATCCAAAGGAAACTCAAGCGTTCCAGCGCCATCGGTCCAGATGCGACCTTGCAGTTGATTCACGCGAAGCCGACCACTTCGCATGACCAGGCCTCGCCCCGAGACTACCGCCGGTTCGCCGGTCACGTGGATCTCGGCATTGTTGTCCGCTGCATTGAGCAACTGCACCACGTTGCCGCGAACCATGAATGGATCGACCAGGCCTTCCCCCTCAGGCATCTCGGCCATTTGGACCTGCCCTGAGATTTGAGCCGAATCGAGATACGACTTCTCTCCGTCAAAGCGAACAACTAGTTGAATCGTTTCCCCAGAGAGGCGGAACCGAGTGGGTTTCTCGTCGGCCGTTTGCGGCTGAGCTGTCCCGCGCTGCGGAGGCCCGCCGGCAGCCGGTGCTCCTGGTGCAGGTCCCAGCGGAAGTTTGCCCGGCTCATTTCCCTGGGCAACTTGCGGCGGGTCGAACTGAAACCACGCCTTGATCTCGTTCGTGCGGCCAACCAGTTGCGGCGTGTCGATTGCGATACGTCCGATCCCATGCAATCGGCTGGGGATCAGCTTTTGCTTCTTCTCACCCGGCGGAGTCACGTCTTGCAGAAAGACGAATAGCTTGTCGCCGGAGATCTGTCCCTTCTTGTCGCCCGAGACCGTCGCGTTTCCTTCCACCGCCACGGCATATTCGCCGTTCTGCGGCTCGATCCGAAACTGATCCTGCCACGACAGGCGGCTTAATTCGGTCGGCTCTTGATCGTTCAGGTTCCCCGTGAAGACTCCGGGCCCGGCCGACCACACGCGACCTAAGTGGCTTGGCTTGTCCCCCAGTTCGTACATCAGGTGGGGCGATTCACAGCGATACTTATCTTTGGTCAAGATCGCGTTGGGGCTGCCTTTGACTTCGATTCGTTTCTTGATCAGGTCATAAATCAGCTGGCCACCTTCGGCATGGGCTGAAACACTGGTGGCCGACAGACGAAACGGACTTCCCACGGCAACCAGTCGCTGCATTTTCAGCTTGGCCGCGTGTTCTTCGGAATCTCCCTCTTGTTCGGCTGCAGCGGTTTGCTCAGCCGGAGCATCGGGGGCCTCTTTCTGGAAGTGAACCTCCAACAGATCGGCTTCCAGTTGATCTGTCACGCCTGAGGCCACCAGGCGGCGTACCTGGACTTGATCGCGGAAGGTCGCCACGCGGTGCGAACCATCGAACACGAACGGTCCCAGGCAGCGAATCTCGACCGGAGCCGACGCATACATCTGGCTCGATTGTTCGCGCAGGCCGGGCATCTCAGCCGCGTTACCCAGTAGCCCGCGACCTTCGGTTGAAAGAACGATCCGGTCGACGTGTACCAATTCCAAAATCGAAAGGCCTGAGATGTTCGGTCCTTTCTGCTGACCACGGTTCGGACCTTCTTCGAACTGGGCGATCAGGTGACGTCCGCTTCCCTGGTGCTTGCCCATCTGGAACTGGACATCTCGCTTCGTTTCAATTCGATTGGAAGCCAGCATGACGTCCGAGGTCAGCACGTTCAGGGGCTCGTGATGCCCATCGGCGCTCTTACGTGTGATCTGCACGTTGCCCAGCAGTTGGCCGCCAACCAGGTCGCCAATCTTGCCGAACGCCAGGTTCAATTCCGAGAATTGCAAGATGGCCTTATCGGCATTGAGCACCACCACCGGTCGATCCCACTTGTCTTGTTCGGTATCGGTCTCGAAGGCAATGATCGTTAGTGGTTCGAGTTCTAGCTGGTTCTCGCCCACTTCGCGAAAGTCTTTCATCAAGAGCATGATATTGTTGCTCTCGAGTACTTTCGTCGAACCCAATTGCCAGCTGCGTGGCGAGAAGTAGAGTGCCAGCTTTTGCTTCTGTTGTCCGAGAAAGCCGACCGTCGCAATTGCAGGTTTGTCGATCTCTTTGATCGTCGGTTCGATCCACGGGACGAACGTCATCTGATAGCCAACGGCGATGCCCACCATCACGGCAAACACGACCACCACGCGCACCGCTTGCCCGATGAGCGTGGGAGGTTGCCAGGTGTCTTGTTCAATGGCTGCCGTCAAAGTTCGCTTCCGTGCTTAATAGGTGTGAATAATGTCGTTCCAGACTTTCTTCGCTTTGAGGATCATCTCGATCACCTCGCGAATCGCCCCTTTGCCGCCTGGGGTCTTGGTCACATAGTCGGCCGCTTCCTTGACCTCTTCCACCGCATCGGCGACGGCAATCCCCAGCCCTGCCAGGCGGATCGCCCCGAGGTCGATCAAGTCGTCTCCTACGAATGCCAACTGTTGGGGCTCGAGATTGAACTTCTTGAGCACCTCTTGAGCCACCGTTCCTTTGTCGGTGATGCCCTGTCGGACGATGTCCAAGTTCAACTCTTGCGCTCGCAGGCGCACGACCTGCGAGTTTCGTCCGGTGATCACGCCGCATTTGAAACCGGCTTGTCGCCACAGCTTGAAGCCGAGCCCATCCCGAATATGGAACTGCTTCGACTCGACTCCCTCGTTGTTCAGTATCACTCCGCCATCGGTCAGCACGCCGTCGACATCGGTCAACAGCAGTTCGACTGCCTGGCAACGCTGTTCCAGATTCATCTACGCCCCTCGCTCGTCTTGGTTCGGATAACGGATTTTCAGTGTGGGCCGCACGGCTGGCTCCTCGACCTCGCAAGGAATCTGGCCCACCATATCCGTCACATCCAACATACCAAGTGGACGCCCCTGGGCATCAATGACCGGCAATTCGCTGATCTTTTCGTTCGCCAGACGATGCAGGGCCGCTTGAAAGCGGGTGCCAGCGGTGGTTGTCTTGGGACATTTCGTCATGACGGTCGCGATTGATGCATTGATATCGACCAGGTCGTCTCGCTCGAACAAGCGTGCCAGGTCGCTATCGGTAAAGATGCCAGACAAGCGTCCCTCGGCATCGATCAGCATGACAGCTCCGGTGCGACGTCCGTTCACACGAACCTTCTGAAAAACTTCGCGAATCGTAAGCTGATCGGAGGCCACGCGGCACTGAGCCAGTGGACGCATCTTTTCTTCCACAAACGCCAGCTTCCGTCCCAGGCTGCCGCCGGGGTGATAGCGGGCAAAGTCTTCCGGGCGAAATCCACGGTGCTCGCTCACCGTAATTGCCAGGGCATCCCCCAGGGCAAGCATCGCTGCCGTACTGGCCGTCGGTGCCAGGTTCAGCGGACAGGCTTCGATAATGCCCCCGAGTTCCAGTACCACAGAAGCTGCTTTGCCGAGGGTGTTTTCTGCCGAGGAGGTCATCGCGATGAGAGTCGCCCCCAGTCCTCGTAGAATGGGCAACAGCCGGACGATCTCTTCCGTTTCGCCACTTTGCGAAAGTATGAGCACAATGTCTTGTTGGCCGACGCGGCCAAGATCTCCGTGAATCGCTTCGGCCGGGTGCAAGAAATGGCTACGGGTACCGGTCGATGCGAATGTGGCCGCCAACTTCGTTCCGACATGGCCTGCTTTGCCAATCCCACTGACAATCACATCGCCACGGCAATTCAGGATCATCTCGACGGCGCTGGCAAAACGATCATCCAGCGCCTGGGCAACGCGCAGCATCACGTCGGCTTCGTGCCGAATGGCCGCCTGCCCTTGCTCGATCCAGCGAGCCCGAGGCGCGACGATGTCGTCCTTGCGAATGGGAGAACTCATGACGCGTGTCTTCCTTGACTTGGTCATTGATAGCGTGACTTGGGCTTACGGAGATTTCCCAAGCGGGGCGATTCTACGGGTTTTCTTGAAATGCCTCAACAGAAACCATGCCGGATGAATTTGACTCATTTTGAGACAAAGAGTCTCAGATCGACAGCACGCAAGAAATATTAGTCAAGTTCGATGCGAAATTTTTTGCGGTAAGAAGTATAGTGACAGTAACAGCTTATATCGAGTAAAGCGGTCATCAGGGCAAATAGTTCGAATCTGGCTTGAGGTTTGCAGTGTTTAACCTTTTGGCAGAAGAGGCGAACTACTCGCTGCACGCGCGCGTCAAAGTAGATTGCGACCCCCCTCGCATGCCTAACCGATTTGAGGGAACGATCGATGATTGAGCTATCCAAGTTAGGTCCGTTTGCCCTGGAAAACCGCCTCGGCAACGACCCCGACAGCCATGTATTTCATGGCTTCCATTTAAAACAGAAACGCCAAGCGGTCGTTTGCATTCTGCCCGAACGATACGCTGATAATCCCCGGGCACGGCGACGGCTTGAGAAGCGTAGCCGGCAGCTTCAGAAGCTGAACCATCCCAACATCGTGCGCTACCACGGTGCCGGAATCGATCAGGGGATTCCGTTCTTTGCTCTCGACTTTGTCGATGGCATCAGCCTTCAGCAGTATCTCGAACAGCATGGTCCCCTTCCGTGGGAAACCGTGGTCGAGATTGGGTTGCAGGTTTGTGCTGCCCTGGCAGCCGCTCACCACATGAACATCCATCACTTGGACGTTCGCCCTGCACATATCTTGCTTTCCGGAGCCGGTCTGACCGATCCGCGCAAGCCACTCACGGTTCAGCTGACCAGTTTCTGGGCCGATCCGCGCTGGCGACGCTCGTCGCTGCTGCTGTTCCCCAAGGATCGCCAGCAATACCTGTCTCCGGAGCAGTTCGAGGATCCTCAGTACGTCGACGACGCCACCGATATCTTCTCGCTGGGGTGCGTCTTCTACGAAATGATCACCGGCAAGCTGCCGTTCAATCCACTCGCCTCTGGCGACGAGCGCTGGAAGCTGCCAGATCGACCCGCGTCGCTGGAACTCGATTGCCCTGTGTGGCTCGATCGGGTTGTGATGCGGATGATCGAAGTGATGCCAGATCGCCGACCGCCAGATATCGATTCCGTTGCCGCAGGCCTGCGTGAATCGCAGGATGCCGTCGCACGTGGCATGAGCGCGATCGAGCATGCTCTGGTCGGTAACAATGGACGCGAGAGCATCATCGACATCGGTATTGATCGCAGCGAAGCGGAACGCCTGCTGCACAAACCCAGCAACCTGGAACGGGGTTCGTTCTTTAACAGCCGAATCTTCCTTGGGCTGGCGCTGATTGTCGTCATCGGTGCGATGGTGTGGCTGCTGAGGCCTCTCAACGACAAGCAGCTTCACGACCGAGCCGAACCGTTAATGCTCACCGAAGACACCACCAAATGGCGTGAAGCCGAAGACAGCTATATTAAGCCGCTGCTGGAGCGTTACCCTGACAGCGAGTACGCCGACGAAGCGCAGAACTGGCTCGACATGATTCAAATGGAACGTGCCGAGGCTCGTCTGGCGATCAGCCTGCGAATGGGTCGCGAGTTCCGCAGCGATGCCGAGCGTCGCCTGGCGAACGCACGCGGCTTGGAAGAGAACGGCAATCACCTGGGGGCCTGGCATCAGTACGACATGATCCTGGAAGAACTGCCGGAGACGGTCGACAACCATCCCTACCATTTGATCGCCAAGAAAGAAATCAGTCGGCTCCAGCTTCTGCGTGTCACTGGTAAGGTACAGAACTCGTCGCTGAATGACTTCGTCCTTAAGGCTGAGGAGCTGATTGTCTCAGGCGATGTGAAAAAGGGACGCGAGATTTTCCGTCGCGTAATCTCGTTGTATCAAGAGTCGCCTGATGGTGCCGGAGCCGTCGAACTCGCCAAGTCCGAGCTAGCCAAACCGATCGCGATGCCTTCGGCGAAAGAAGCAACCGCAGCCAAGCCCAAAGTAGCTTTGGAAACGGAGAGCAAGCAGGAAGTTCGCAAGCCGGAACTGAATACGACAGAAGCACCGGCGGAGGCCGCACCGTCGACGCCAGCTCCGACGAACACGCCTGCTGAGAAGCCCGAAGCTTCCACGAGCGAAATCGACCTATCCGAAACCGCTTCGCCAGAAGCAGGCCCAATCGAGGCGGCTCCCGTAAAGCGAGCTCCTCTGTTTCCTGTAAACCCGAACTTCTCGGGCGATTCGAACGAGTTTTAAGCGCAAGTCCGCTAGTCGATAATTCCCAGGTAAAGGCCTGTCGAAACCCGTTTTCGGCAGGCCTTTGGCTTTTCTGTCGGCTGTAGCGATTCTAACGAGAAGCCCCCTCTCTCTAGCGTGGGGAACCGTAACCATCTAGCAGCCCCGATTCG
>NZ_PUIA01000036.1 GCF_002967715.1 Blastopirellula marina | reverse complement strand
CGAACGCCACCCTATGGCGAACGCTGAAGGCGTCAAAGCTGGAAACGAACTTGCCGAAGCTCGAAACGCTGGCCGATGGTTCAATCTTTTCGAGCGGCGACATAACAAAGCGCGACATGTTTACGCTGACCTTTCCGATCGATCCATCGCAGTTGCCGCTGACGGCGCTTCGCTTGGAGGTCTTGCCCGATGAACGTCTCCCGGCAGGCGGACCAGGGCGTTCGTACTACGAAGGACGCCAGGGCGATTTCTTTCTGAGTGAGATGACGGCGAAGGTCGGTGAGCAGCCGATCAAGCTAACCGCCGCCTCGCATAGCTACGGCAAGATCAGCATCGGCAGCGGTAGCGCCGATGCGGCGAATGTGCTTGACGGCGACGGTTCGACTGGTTGGGGAACGGCCCAGCGCGAAGGAGAAGCGAATCAACTGGTCGTCAATCTGTCCGAGCCGATTACCGGCTCCGGCGACCTGACGATCGAGCTGTTATTCGAGCGGCACTTTGCCGCCAGCTTGGGCCGCTTTGGATTTCGGCGGCC